>DAHUXF010000420.1 GCA_027307295.1 Acidobacteriaceae bacterium | reverse complement strand
AAAAATCATTGAGACGCACTACCAAGGAGCGGAGATCGGTGCGACCGGTCTTGATGCTGATACTTATGAGGCGATCAAAAGAGCGATTCGCATTGCTGTTCGGCGAATCAATGCCGACAAGAAAAAGTATCTTCACTATCTCATCGCATCTCTTCCAGAGCAGTTCAGAAATCAGATCGGCCCAGATGACTTTTACTTACCTCGCATTCGCTTTGTAGATCCAGAGCCTTATGGCCGAGATGAATTCGACAAAACATATAAGTGGATGGTGAGTTGGAATCTGATCCGGCCTGGCGTGACCTATGAGAATGTCGTGGTAGGACCCTATGTCTCAATTGCAGAGGCGAGTTAACGCCACTGAATGAAATAATGGCTGGCCGATCTCCCGTCACAAATTCAATCCTTGTCGGGGAGACGATGTAGGCGTCATGTAACTTAAGTTCCTTTCTTTGCGGCCAAGAATGTTCCCTGCCTCTTCACCAGAGCACAGCGAGGCAGGCATTCCGAGCAGAAAGGGTATCGGCGCAAAGGAGGCCAGCGAAAGGCGGGCGGCGCAAGTGACAACATGCTTGGTTGGCAGGTGAATTTCAGTTGCCTTCCATATGCCATAGTTACGCAACCAACTAACCTCCTATTGCGGCAGGATTTTCACCTGCAAGATTCCGGTAGTGGCGCGGTTTCGCGCCACTACCGAGATACTGAATGATTTAATAAACCGCTTAAACGGGGATTTCCTCTGGCTCTATGACCTCTCCCCGGCCAGGGAGATCACGCACTTCTTCCGATGACGCAGCCTAGTCTTTCGGGTCAAAGAACAGGATGTCGTGTCGACCACGTCCATGCCGTAACGCGGAGTGTCATCTCTGGTGCTGCGCCAGGACTTCACGCGGCTCGTCAACGGGGACGTGGCTGCCTTTGTCAAGATACTTGGTGGCGATCTTGGCGAGAAGTTGGGTGTTCACTGTATCGTTATAATTAAGGAAGATAATTAAAGGTGCGCTACGGAATCGGCCCAACGGACCAGTTCCGGCCAGGAGCCTTCGGCTTTTGTGCAGATATTGCCGAATTGCCACGCTGAAGGCATCAAGGAGACATGACGAGAGCCCATAAACATCCTCTGGAAAAGATCTTTGAGAGTCGAATCGCCATCATTGATGGAGCGATGGGGACGACCATCCGTACCTACGGCATGACGGAAGCTGACATCCGCGGGGAGCGGTTTAAGGACGCAAAGAAGGACCTGCTGAACAACGGTGATCTCTTCACGCTGACTCGGCCGGAGATGATCGGTGACATCCATCGCCGGTTTTTGGAAGCCGGTGCGGACATTATTGAGACGAACACCTTCGGGGCCACCAGCATCGCCCAGAGCGAGTTTTTCGTAGACGATCCGCGGGAGCACGGCGGACGGAAAGATCCCGCGTTCTACCAGAAGGTCATCGAAGACCCGTTTCTCCAAGGCCTGGCCTGGGAGATCAATGAACAATCGGCGCGGCAGTGCCGTCAATGGGCGGATCGTGTTGCCAACGCAACCTCGCGGCAACGGTTTGTAGCGGGATCGATTGGGCCGCTGACCGTGTCGCTTTCGAACTCGCCGGATGCCGATGATCCAGGGTTTCGGGTGGTCACCTTCGACCAGGTGAAAGCCGCCTACGCACAGCAGGCGCGCGCCCTCATCTCTGGTGGCGTGGACCTGCTTCTGGTGGAAACAATTTTCGATTCGCTGAATGCCACGGCCGCACTTGTGGCCATTCGAGAGGTATTCGATCAGGACGGCAAGGAACTGCCGGTGATGATTTCGGCAGCGGTGGGACGCGGCGGTGAGACGCTGATCTCCGCGCAAACCACTGAGGCGTTCTGGAACGCGGTGCAGCACGTAAAACCATTGTCGGTAGGACTCAACTGCTCGCTTGGTCCTGATTTGATGTATCCGTTCCTGGAGGAGCTATCGGAGAAGGCAAACGTGGCGATCTCCTGCTACCCGAATGCCGGGTTGCCGAATCCCCTCTCTGAAACCGGGTTTGACCTGGGGCCGCAGGACATGGCCCGTTCTCTGGCCAGCTGTGCACGGGCGGGACTGGTTAATATTGCCGGGGGCTGCTGCGGCAACACGCCTGAGCATATCGCGGCCATTGCCAAAGCGCTGGACGGCCTGCCTCCGCGAAAGTGGGGAGCATCGAATGCGGAATCCTGCGGCGCGTTGAGCAAGAGAACAGCATGAGCGCATCAGAGAACATAACCGGGGCAATAGAGACGAAGCCGCTTCGTCTGTCAGGATCGCAGCCATTCACCCAGCAGTCCGGCGTCTACATCGTCATTGGTGAGCGGACCAACGTGGCGGGTTCGCCCAGGTTCGCGAAACTCATTAAGGAAGGCAAATACGAGGAAGCGGTCAGCGTGGCCCGGCAGCAGGTGGAGAATGGGGCGAATGTTCTCGACATCTGCATGGATGAGGGCATGATCGACGGCGTGGTGGCGATGACGCGCTACCTGCAACTGCTGGCGAGCGAGCCGGAGGTTGCCAAAGTGCCTTTCATGGTGGACTCCTCAAAGTGGGAGGTCATTGAGGCAGGCCTGAAGTGCCTGCAGGGCAAGGGCATTGTGAACTCCATCTCGCTGAAAGAAGGAGAAGAAAAATTCCGCCAACACGCGGCGGCTGTGCTCAAGTATGGTGCGGCAGCGGTGGTGATGGCGTTCGATGAGAAGGGCCAGGCCGACACGGTCGAGCGCAAGGTCAGCATCTGCAAGCGCGCGTACCGGCTGCTGACCGAGCAGGCGGGCTTTCGTCCCGAGGACATCATCTTCGACCCCAACATCCTTACTGTCGCCACCGGCATGGAGGAGCACAACAACTACGCGGTGGATTTCATCAACGCGACACGCTGGATCAAGGCCAACCTGCCGCATGCCAAGGTCAGCGGCGGCGTATCCAACATCTCCTTCAGCTTTCGCGGCAATAATAAGGTCCGCGAGGCCATGCACTCCGCTTTTCTTTACCACGCCATCAGGGCCGGGCTGGACATGGGCATCGTCAACGCTGGAATGCTTGAAGTGTATGAGGAAATTGAGCCTGAGCTGAAGGTGCTGGTGGAGGACGTGCTGCTCAACCGCCGTCCGGACGCTACAGAGCGCCTGGTGGAACACGGAGAAACGCTGAAGGGTTCAGGCGCGGCAGCCAGTGAAAAG
>DAHUXF010000041.1 GCA_027307295.1 Acidobacteriaceae bacterium | reverse complement strand
TCCGTCAACGGCGAAGGTGGACGCAACGTAAACGTCACCGTCAACGGCATTGACAATAAAGACAACACGGTCGGTGGACCCGTGATGCAGCTTCCCGCCGAGGCCGTGCAGGAATTCCAGGTTTCGACGCAACGCTTTTCGGCTGTGAATGGCCGTTCGGCAGGCGCGGCCATCAACGTGATCACCAAATCCGGCTCCAACAAGTTTCACGGTTCGGCGTTCGGATTTTTCCGCGAACAGGCACTGAATGCAGACCAAAAGCTGGCCAACGGGGATGGAACCACATCTTCCAGCAATCCGCCCTATTCGCGCCAGTGGTTTGGCGGCTCCATCGGTGGGCCAGTCAAGAAGGACAAGGTGTTTGCGTTTTTTGCTCTGGAACGCCAGCGCGAGCACACTTCCATTGCTGAATCACCTATCGCACTCTCGGAACTGCAACTGGTAACCAATCTGGGAGCGCAGCCTGCATCCACCATTCCAACTCCGTTCTTTGAGAACCGTATCAACGGGCGTGTTGATTGGACCATTAATCCCAAGCATTCTGTATACTTCTCTGTCTCCACGCAGGCCAACAACAGCTTGAATGACCAGAGCGGCAGCTTCTTTGATTTGACGGAAGGCAACTTCACCGTCAATCACCTGCAGGTTGCCAATTTGACCCTGAACTCTGCGTTGGCGCCAACCCTGAACAATCAGTTCACCCTGGGTTTCCAATATTGGAACAACCTGATCGACAGCAAAACGCGTGCGCCGCTCTTCACGTTCCCGCAGGGCATCCAGTTTGGGACCAACACCAACGTGCCGCAGCAATCGATCCAGCGCAAGTACCAGTTTAAGGATGATGTAACCAAGATCGTTGGCAAGCATACGTTCAGGACTGGCGTTGACTACATCTGGACGCCATTCATGGGTGGATTCTTCGAGTTCAACCCCACTTTGGAGATTGACTACAGCGCGTTGCCCAGCGCAATTCTGGCCACCCCGCTAGGATTCAAGACGCCCGGCTTAGTCACCGGCATGACCATCGCGGTGGGCGACCCCACCTTTATCATTAAGGACGCGAAGCAGCTTGGCCTGTACTTGCAGGATGACTGGAAGATGAGCCAACGCCTGACCGTGAACCTTGGTCTTCGTTACGACAAAGACTTCGACTTCATCGGCGGTTCTGACATCGCGCAAAGCCGCACCTTCCAGGAACTCCAGGCAGCCGCGGCATTCAGCCCGCTGGCAGCTAGCCTGGTAGCGAAGAAGGCGAATGACTATAGCAAGGGTTTCAGCCCCCGCGTCGGTCTGGCTTATGATCTGACCGGCAAGGCCAGCCACATTGTGCGCGCCGGCTTCGGCATGTACTACGACAATACGTTCCAGAACATCCCGCTATTCATGGAGCAGCAGGCCAATAAAACCATCTTCCAAGCTGCCTTCTCTTTAGCCAACGCTGACCCGGTGCCAGGAGCGGGCGTTAATCTTGACCAATGGGCCCTCGGTGTAAATAGCCTGCCGACGATTCCGGCGCCATCGTCCCAGTTGATCGCCGGCTCTACGGGCCGCCTGATGGATCCTAACTATCGCACCCCGGTTACCGAGGAGTTCAACGGCGGCTATACCTGGGCGATCAACTCCAAATCTGTATTTGAAGCGGAATACGTTCACGTGCTTAGCCTGCATGAGAACAAGACGATCAACCTTGATCCGAATATTCCTGTCACTCCAAACAACATTACCACCACAAAAAGAACCGGAGCACCTGGCGGCTTTTTCCGTCCGCTGGACGCTGCTTTCAATTCGGCTGGCGTGCCGGTGCTGGGAAGCGTACGTGACGAAACTTCCGGCGGGCGTTCACGCTATGATGGCATGAACCTGAGCTTCCGTCAGCGCGGCTTCCACCGCATGGACCTGACCGTGAATTACACGCTGGCGCGCGCCGTCGGCTACGATGAAGATGGTGGTTCGTTCCGGTATTATCCCCGCGATCCACAGCATCCGCTGAGTTCCAATGAATTCGGCCCGGCGTTCAATGATGAGCGCCACCACCTGACACTGGCTGCAATCACCCACCTGCCCTGGGGTATGGAATTTTCTCACATCCTGCAGGCTGGATCTGCGCGGCCTTACAACCCGATTTCGGCGAACAACATGTTGAATCTGGGCGGCGGAAGCAGTGCCGGAGCGCTGATCGTAACAAACAGCAATCCGACGGATCTGTTGTCTGCTACCAAGTTGCCGTTCAATCCGATTACAGAAACCCTTCCGCTGGTTGAGGCACGGTGCTACTACTCGGGCAACTGCCACATCGCGCCTTACAACTCGATGCGCGGCGACCCGTACTTTGACGTGGATGCACGGGTAGCGAAGAACATCACACTGGGTGAAACCCGCAACCTCCAGTTGATCTTCCAGGCGTTTAACCTGTTCAACCATGCCAATTACGGCAATGACTTCGGCACCACAGTCAACGCCGATAGCAAAACCTCTACGCCAAGCCCATCATTTGGACAGGCCATCGGATTCATTAACCCCACGAGCAGCAATTTGCCGCGGGCATTCATTGCCGAATTTGGAGCCCGGTTCAGCTTCTAAAACGTTCGGATAAACATCAACCAAGAGGGCCGGCAAGAAATTGCCGGCCTTTTTTTGTGTGCGCAAGAGAAGATATTGAACGGATCACCAGGGAACCGTTACTGAATCAAAGGCGGAGGCGCGGGGCGCAGGCCCTGACGCTGCCGGGAAGGGGACCTGGAAGTAATCTGCCGTCAAGGTTTTCTTTTTGGCATCCAGCGTGAGGCGCAGAAAGCCGGGTGCCTTATCGTTGTGTGCCATCAATTTCAGGTCCGCATGGGTGGTCTGGAAGCCTTTCGGCAGAGGCTTTCCATTCAACAGTTCAATCTTGTGCATCAATTGTGGAGTATTTGCGTACCCGCCGGCTCCGGCGATGATATAAGGCACTTTCTTGGATTTCAGTGAGCGTTCGAATCGCTGATATGAGTGCACATGACCAGAGAGCACGGCGGTGGGGACCCGTCCTGTGCTCTGGATCATACGGTCAATGGCAATCTCAATATCGGGATAGCCGCCGTGGGATGTATCCAGCGAGTATGGCGGATGGTGCACAGCAATCAGCAATGCCTTGTCCTGCGGAGCCTTGCTTACCTGGCTCAGGAACCATTGTTGCTGTTCGCTGGTGCCCCGGGCATCCAGAGAGCCATCGACATTGGAATAAAGCCCGAGAATGGTGGCAAAGGGAGTGTCAAAAGTCCAATACACGTAAGGCTGGGTCATGGTGCCGCGATAGGGACTCTCAAAGTGGCTCATGGAGTCGCAGAAGTTGCGCATAAAGCCGAAAAGCGAAGGCTCGCTATCCACGGGATCGCCCGGCCGGGTAGAGTTATCGCCATCATGGTTGCCGGCAATGGCGAAGATCATGGCGTGATAATCCTGGTAGGGCTCATAGAACTGGGAATTGTAGAGATTGCTCTGCCCGTTGAAATACACCACATCGCCCAGGTTGTAACAGAACGCCGGGACCGGCTTCCGCTTGTCGCCTGCATCGGTGATTTGTTGTTCCATGGCTTCAGCAATCGCCTTTTCCACGTCATCACCATGGATGCCTCCAGTGTCTCCGACGGAGTGAAAGACGAGCATGCCGCTGTCCTGCGCGGCCTGGGCTTCATCGGGAAGGATCACGTCCATGGCCAGGCTTAGATTGGTCAGGTTCGTGGGTGGCGGAGGAATGAAGCGAAGGTATGGTTTTGGAGCGGCCACGGGATCACCCGGAGCGCGCTTGGGTTTTCCCACAGGCTTGGTGGGACGTGCAGAAATAAATGCGTGATTGGGTGAAATTGGGGTTGTGCGCAGAGAACTCATTGCTTGCCTCCTTGCTGGCGTTTGCGAATGAATTTACAGACGGTCTCTAAATATAACGTGAGCGGACGGTGGAGATCGTTACAAGTCGCTGGCGGCCCAACGGCATTATTCCATACTTAATGAAGACACCGTGATTTGCTCAACATGCAAGCATTTTATGTTTTTCTCCATAAGAGATACGCGCGACTGTGGAAGCCCATTGGTTGAGTGCGGCAGATGGGCTGGGCTGGCCGGTATGGACCAGCAGGCAGGTTACTTTTCGTTCTCGTGCGGATCCCAGGTGATGGAAGCTCCTGAGCCTTCCTGAAGGGCAGAGCCGGAAATGCCGCCTTCAAGGGCATCCGGGTCGCCGCCGACAAGTTCGATCTTGCGGCGTTGCACCTCGCGGATTTCACGCAGGATGGCTGCTTCGGCTTCCAGGTATTGCTCTTCCGTCAAAGAGCCATCTTCCAACTGGACCTGGAGCGCCAGCAGTTGTTCTTTGAGCGGGGCATCGTCTGTCCACTGCTCTTCAGCCACCTTGAGCAGGGTGCGCATAATAAAATTCCACCCTGAGAACGGCGCCAAGAGCAGATCATCAATGAGCAGCATGTCTGGTCCCTACCCTTGTCCGCCGCGTTCCAGCTTAAGGCGGATGTTCACGAAGTTGTAGGGCGGCCACGGGCCGGTATATTTGAAATTCAGGCGTTCGCCAAACTTCTGGGCCACACGGTTGACGGCAGCATCAAATTCGCTTTCGCGCGCCTTCTGGATGAGGAAGGCCGCGTTCATAATCATCTTGTCGCCGATCGGCTTATTGTCACGCGAGGCCACCGAGACGCTGCGGAGTCCGTCATAAATTTCGCGGACATAACTTGCGGCCAGTTCGGCCAGGGCTTTGTCAATCATCCGGCCCAGTTGCATGCGGGCGAAATAGGTGGATTGCAGGTGCTTGCGGGTAAGCTCCTGGTGGAAGCGATGGATCTCTTCATGCTCGCGCTGCAATTCCTCAATGATGCGGTCGCGGTCCCAGTTGACCTTAAGCCCGAACTCCAGCTTGCCGGTCATCTGCTTGAGAACATCTTTCAGTGACGTGTAAATGCTCTTGAGCACTTCACGGATATCTTCGTCCGTGCGGAAGACCGTGCCAAAGCTCATGGGGATGATGGTGTAATTTTTCATCACCGATTCAATCACATGCTCATGGGCCAGGGCATTGTCGCGCGTGGGATCAAAAATGAAGACCGGCGTGCGGCTGACCACGGCGGCAATGTCGCCATAGTTTACGGTATAGACATCTTCATTCACTCCGCCGATGCTGCTGCGGCCAAAATTAACCGGGGCGCGCGATTCGATGACCCCGTAAACATAGCGGCCTTCCTGCTGCTGGCCGCGATTGGGGGACTCAGCTCTTGCGCGAATTGGTGGAGGAACAAGGTCCAATGTCGCCGCCGCCGGTCCGCTCTTGGCCGCTGTCTTGCGGATTGCGGTTGTTTTCTTTCCCGCTTTCTTGCCTGGGCTCATTATTTCTCCTCAACATTTTGGAGGTAGTTGCGAGGAATTCCTCAATTTCAATCGGCTTGAACATGATGCCGATGCCTTGGTTTACCGCTTCATCCGCGGTGTCCTTGGTGGCGTACCCGGTCAAAAGGGCCGCCGGAACGCTGGCATCGCGCTTGCGCGCGGCTGTAATTACCTCAAATCCCGTGTGTTGCTCCTCCAGCGAATAATCGCAGAGCACCACATCAAAGTGCTGCGCGGCAATCGCCGCTATGGCCCCGGAAGAGGTGCCGCACGCCACCACCTCATAGCCTTCCTGTTCCAGAATAAGCCTGTAGGTGAGCAGGACAGAAGCTTCATCGTCCACCACCAGCACCCTGTATTTTTCCTGGGCTGTCACAATTTTACAACCGGTAAATCAAGCTTAAATACAGTGCCGCGTCCCTGTTTGCTTTTTACAGAGATTTTACCAGCATGGTTCTGGATAATTCCTTTCACAATCCATAATCCCAGGCCCGTGCCTTTTTCACCCTTGGTGGTGACAAAGGGCTCAAAAACGGTGCGCAGCATCTCCGGGGGGATGCCTGTACCCGTATCGCCGATCAGAATGCGCACCCAGCCATGCATATCGTCGTGTCCGGGAATATGGCGGCTGCGAATATGCAGCTTGCCGCCGTTTGGCATGGCGTCCTTGGCATTGATGACCAGGTTTGAAAGCACCTGGCGGATCTGGTCGGCTGCGATCACAGCATCCGGCAGCGTGCCCAAGTCTATTTCCACTTCAATATTAGTACGTTGCAGTTGGCGGTTGAGCAGCAGCATGGTGTCTTCAATGATGGTATTTACATTGACCGGTTTGACCTGCTCCGTGTTGCGGTACAGCCCCAGCATCTGGCGCACAATGCGCGCCACACGCTCCGTCTCCGATTTCAGGATGTTGTATACCGGCACGGCATTTTCCGGGACCGATCCGGCCAGCAGATAAATGGCATTTTTAATGGCTTCCATGGGGTTGTTGACCTCATGGGCAATGGTGGCGGCCAGCCGCCCGGTAGCGGCAAACTTTTCAATCTCAAGCATGCGCCGCTCTACCTTGAGTTGTTCCACTTTGCGCAGGGCGGTCAGATCACGCAGCACAGTCACCGTATAGGCAACCTGGCCTTTCTCGTCAAAGATCTTTCCCGATCGGGCGTCATACTCGATTTCCTGCTTGATCGCTGGGTTGTAAAGCCGCAGCGGGGCCATTTCACGTTCTGCAAATGAGTAGGTGAAGTTATCGATATATATGCCCAGGGTGGACAGGTTTTTGAACTGGGAATCATTGCGTGGAACATCACCGGTGCCGCCAATCAACTCCTGGGCCAGGGGATCGACAAGCACGAACTTGGCTTGCCGGTCGCAGACGACAATGGGATCGCCGACGTTTTCAATGATGAGATTAAGACGATCGCGGTCCTGGCGCACAATTTCTTCGGCGTCGCTCAACTTTTCATAGTTAAGCCGCAGTTCCTGGTCGGCTCGGCGCAGATCGGTGACGTCACGCATCACGGTCACAGTGCCAAGCTGCATGCCGTCCGGGCCAAAAGTGGGAGCGGATACGGCTTCAAACAGCATTTCCTCGCCTTCAATAGCATCAATGAGCGTGAGATCACGGTGAGCATCGCCGCCGGAAACCAGCATGGAAGAAAGGGCCGCTGAAAAGAGCAGATTGTTGAATTCAACAGCGCGCACCAGTCCCTCGGTGACTTCTTCCGGGACCTTGAAAAAGCGCTCGGCGGCTTTATTCTGCATGATGACGCGATGTTGCGTGTCTGTGAGGATGACGGGATCGGCCATGCTTTGCATGACTGTGCCCATCTGCGCGATGGTAATTTCCATATCGCGCATGCGGTTGTAGTAGTGCTCCACTTTGAATAACCGTGAAAGATAGCGGTTGGCCAGGTCAATGAGCTCTCCCAGGTCCGCCACGGTCTGATCGGTATAGTTCCGGGGCAGTTCTACGACAACGGCAGCGGCATAGGCCCGCATCTCGCAGGTTGTGCAAACCTGGTCTTCCAGGCGGAGACGTTTCTGCTTCCAGAAATTTTGCACCGCCAGGCAGCTGCCGGTGCGGACGCGGTCGGCCTCCCAGCAAAGATTGCGGTTGGAATAAAGAATGGGACAAATATAAAGCGGACGGTTATGGAGAGTGCTCTTGGGCAGGACATGAGGGCGCGCGGTGTGCAGCACCGGAATCAAAGGGTGGTCTGACATCCACAGAGCAGTGGAAAACTTGTCCATGAGCTGGCGGGGCCACTTCAGGGCTGCCGCCGGCGTGACCTCGCCGGTATCAAAGTTCACATCCACTACCAGGGCGCGGGGGTTCCCAAGCGCAATGATCTCTTCCAGCAACAAAGGGAAGATCTCTTCAGAGCGCTCTGCCTGAAGCAGGCGAAGCACTGCCGGAGGACGCGGTTGTTTTCGCCGGCCGCTCACCCGATCAGGCTGAAGCCGAATTCCAGCTGTAGCCATGCGAGATCCCAAAACTGAGCACCACTATCGACGGCGGCGGGGCGCACGAGGCCTCACTTCCACCTGTTTTTTTTCGTCTTTGTCCGGGCTTTCGCCTTCTGTCAGCGTAGGTCTTGAAACCAGTCCCGTAAGCCCGACAGCATCAGCATACTTCAGATATGTATCAATGGAAGCTACTACTACGCGGGCCTCAACCGTGATCAGATCAATGCCCACCAGCGAAATCCGGACCCAGGCATCAATGACGATTCCCTTGTCGAGAACGCGATCCAGAACATCGATTAAGCTAGAGCCACCCGATACTCTTTCAACGGCCATCTGCAGGCCTCCTTCTTGAGAATCGTTTACTTGACCCGCTTACGGCGGGTATTTTTCGTGCTTACGCCCGGCTTTTTTGCTGCGGGAGGCGCGCCCGGGAGTTGCGTCCTGCGGATTACCGGCTCCGGGGCAGTCAAATTCTGATCATATTTCCACCAGTTCAAACCAATTTGTTCTGCCTTATCGACGGAACACACCAGCAGACGAATACGGATCGTCAGCAACTCCACATTCGCCAGTGAGACGCGGATATCACCTGCGATCACGAGGCCCTTATCGAGCACTCGATCGAGAATATCCAGAAGGTTGGCGGTTCCGGAAACCGTAGGAACTCTTTGCATAATATCTCAGGAAAAATACAGAAGACATCACTTGGCGGGGATTCCACGTGACCCACGCACGCATCCTACCCACCCCGGCTACACCTGTCAACCTTTACGTTTCATTCCTTATTCAGATGTATTTTCAAAATGGAGGATTCCCAATGTTATCTAGCTCTGATGCGGCTCCCATGGAAAAAAGTTGCTCGTTTTCAGCAGAAGCATTCATAGCGCTTCACCCGTCACTTATCCAGCAAGTTTCCCAGCGGCCCCAGCTCCAGATTCAAGTCTTCCGGCCTCAAACCAAAGGCGGCGGCAATTTCATTGACCTTGGCTTCCAGCTTCATCAGCGCCTGCCCCATCTCCTCTATTTTGGCATCATTCAGGGAGCCGCCTTCCATCCGGCGGATGGCTTGCCGTTCCAGCAAGCGCCGCAACAGCTCCACCAGGCTCAGAACCAGGCGCGCCAGGCCCTGCTCGATGTTCTCCGGCGAGCAGTCAATGCGGTCCATCGGGCCTTCGCCTGCGGCTTTCAGCTCCCGATTCATCTCGGAAACTGCCGACGCAATCTCTTCCGGAGTAATTTTGCGCAGGTCTGTCATTGGCCCTCTGCAATCTGGGGGACTTTCACCCATGCACTCAGAAACTCAGCCGCCGGCCATGGCCCGCTGATTCTTCGCGAAAGCTGTTCCGGCGCCGTCACCTGCTGGATGGCTTCACGAAAAGCCTGCTCGCGTCCCCGCTCCACCAGGACAAATATCCGGCTCCCATTTTTGGACCCCCGCACCCGCACATCATGGCTCAAATGTCTCACCGACTCGCGGACTGAGTTGACCGCTTGCGCTATGGAGCGCGCCACTCCAGCCCTTTGTTCCAGATAAGCCTTGCCGGAGACCTCTTCCACCGGCGCGCGCTGTGCGGGCGCAGGAAAAATAACGCACTCCATCTGTACAAAGGTTTTCAAACGCTCCAGGTCCGCCAGAAAACGCTCCTGATTATCATGGGCAAACACCGCCAACGCTTCTTTATTATCGAACACAGAAAGCAGGCGAAAGGGGATGACCGCGCGCTCTCTGAAGATGTGCTGGATGACGCCATGGAACTCTACCGCATTCTTTTGTACCGCGGCGGGCGCGAATGGCCATTCCACGTGCGACCACAGCAGCAGTAACACGTCCAAAGCAAGCGCTTCAATCTGGGAGCCATTTACGCCGGTGGCCGGAAGTGAGGCCGAGTCATCCTGTTGAAATCCGCAATAGGCCAGCACGCGGCTCACTTCAATGCCTGCTTTTCTTCTGCTGCCTGTAGGCTGCGCAGCGCCGTCTCCACGGAGGTAAGCACCACGTTCAATCCCAGATAGACCAGGTCCACCCCAGCCAGCGATATTACCAGCGAGCCGTGAATTACCACGCCTGCATTGAGCACGTGGTCCACAATCTCCAGCAAAGACACTTCGTCTTCAGCTTTAGCGCCCAGCTTCACGGATTCAAAATGATTCGGCATCTGAGACAAACGAATACGGCGGCCAGGGCCCATTCACTTCGATGCGCTGGAGCCCGTTCCACCGCTGTGCAAATTTTGCCAACGCAGCATCCCATTTCTTGCGCTGTTTGCGTGGCACCAGGAATGTTGCCCGCCATAGTAAATGGGGCTGCGCTCCGCTTACCTTGCCCGTGGTGGCTGAATCCACGGCAATCTTCCCCAGCGCGCTTGCCAGTTCCTGCAACTCCTGCTCGTTGCGCTCCGGGCGCTGCCTGATGTGCGCAGCTTTTTGCTGAAGGTACTCTTTGCCCGAGCGCGGAGCATTGCCCGCCGGCGCTGCCGCTTTTGGCTCAGCAAAAACCTTCACGCCCCATTCGTCCGCATCATGGATGCGGGCCATGGCTTTGACCAGTGCCGTTTTTCTGCTCTGGATATTCTCCAGCAGCGCCATCTCGCTGGAAAAAACCGTGCCAAAGCGGGCGGGAATAATGGTTGCGTGCGCGGCGATCTCTCCCACGACCTGCTGGTGGCGAACGCCATGCAAGGCCAGCCATTCCAGGTTCTCAGTATTCCGCTCTACAGCTTGCGCAAAACTTGCATGGTCTACCTGTGAAACCCAGCAAATAAAGTCCCCGCAAGGCAGTCCGCGCACGGCATGACTGCCTTCGATCCCAGGGCTGCTGATCCGGCGCGGCTTGCCCGCGCGCGACACGCCATAAAGATAGAGGGCCTGTTCTGCTGCTATTTTCTGTTTGGAATTTGCCATAGCTCGCCGGTGAACTTCTTCAAGGCCTCAGGCCCCGCGATCTCATATGGGAACTCGCGCACCACATATATGTGCAGCTTTCCATATTTCTGCCGCAGACCCTGTAGCCTGGTCATCTGCCATCGCTGCGTCCGGGAGCAGCGTTCGCAGTTCTTTTCCGCCTTGACCAGTACGCGGTTGATCAACAGCGAATCCACTGCAACTCCCAGCTCATGCATCGCTGCCAGCAGGCGTTGTGTCTGCCGGTCAGGCACTGGTTCCGGCAGCATGACCACCCACGCCCGGCTTTGCCTGGGATCACGCATGATGGCCAGCAGCTTTCTCACGCGCTGTCCCAGCCCTGCAAGTTCCACGGCAACATCCTGCGCGAGGGCTAGTGTACGGTGCGCTGCCAGGCTTTTCAATAACAGGCGCGACCACAGCAGAATGCGCTCCGGCATGCGCAGCAGCTCCAGAGCATGTCCCGTAGGAGCCATATCAATGAATACCATTCCCGGCTTTGCCTCCAGAAGATCGAGCAGACGGAAGATCGCAAATACTTCATCCACGCCGGGCGGAACCACCTCCATCAGGGCGGCAAAAACCTGTTTTTCAAACGTAAGATCCACATGCAAGCCCCCGGATTCCATGCTGGTGGCGTCTTGCAGCTTTTCCTGGATACGAGCGGCCCAGCGCCGGAATTCGCTGACGGAATCCATCTCCATGGCCCCGAAGCCCGAATCGCCCAGTACGTCTACCGGATGGTTTCCGATGGGCTTTTCAAAAATGTCATCCAGTGACGGCGCGGGATCGGTGGAGCACACGGTCACGTGAGGACGATGCGGCATGGTCCGGGCATGGAATGCCAGGGCTGCCGTGGCAGTTGTTTTGCCCACGCCGCCTTTGCCCAGGGTAAAAGAAAGCCGCGTTTCTGCCACTGGCCAGCTGGCCGTGGAAAATGTTACTGCCTGCTTCGCCGGGCTGCGGGGTTCGGCGGCAAGACCGCCCCGGCCTTTGGCAAAGACCGCATCGCCGAATTTGCGCAGCAGAGCAGGGCCAAGAATAGGGTTCCCAGGATCAGGCCCCAGCAGACGGCGAACGTTCGGATAGTGGCGTTGCAAAAACTGGTTGGCCTTCCGCGCCACGCGCCAGCGCTCCCGGCAGCGCGCGCAGCGGCCAGGCTCCAGGATGATCCGGTTCAGTACAATCGCGCCCAAATGCATTCCGGGCGTGGACTCTTTGAGCGACTTCAGGCAACGCACAGATTCATTCAGGGAAAATGTTTCTGGCGAGGTGACCAGCAGGACCTCAGCATTCTTTGCACTGAAGGCTTCCTTGACCTGGCTTACCGCGGCCTGCCACCGCTCCAGAAAAGCATGAGCCGGCCCCGCCACGCGGCCCCCGAAACGGCGGGCCAGCAGGGCATCGCGGCTGGAAGCGATTTCAAGAAAATCCAGAAAGCGCTGAAAATATTCCGGCAGTTCAAACAGCCGCAGCGTGTGGCCGAAAGGCGCTGTATCCACAATGATGTGATCGTGCTTGCCCTCTTCCAGCAGTGACTGGATGGCCAGCAGCCCGGCGACTTCGGCCATGCCCGGCAGGGTTGTATCCAGAAGGGGCGCAATCTCTTCTCGGCTGAAGAACGTGCCGTTTTCCACGATGTTCAGAATGCCCTCGCGGTTTCCAGCCAGGAATTTCTCGAACTCCGTCTGGCTGTCGATCTGCCAGAACGTCAGCTTCCCGGCGGCTCGCCGCAACCGGCGCGGTCCAGGCCGGCCTGGGACCTGCAGCATGTCAGCAATGGAATGGGCCGGGTCAGTGGATATCAGCAGGGTGGAGTGGCGCGGGTTCTTTGCTGCCGCATGCAACGCCAGAGCGCAGGAGATGGTGGTCTTTCCAACGCCGCCTTTTCCCACCACAAATGTCAATTTGCCCACAGAATATTGTAGCTGCGCAACTCCGGGCATGGCTTTATGGAGTGGGCAGGAATTTCCTGGTTTACCGCAAAGTACGC
>DAHUXF010000419.1 GCA_027307295.1 Acidobacteriaceae bacterium | reverse complement strand
AGGTCATGACGGCCCACGGTTTCTCCAGCATGCCGCATCAGCAGAAACAGCAGATCGAATTCCTTGGGGCTGAGTTTGATCTCGCGCCGTCCGCGATGGACTTTACGCGAGGACGGGTCCAATTCCAGGTCTTCCACCCGGAGCACGCTCAGTGCCGGGTCTGCCTTGCGCCGCAGAAGAGCATTGGTCCGTGCCGCCAGTTCCTGAAAAGAAAATGGCTTTGTGATGTAGTCATCGGCGCCCAGATTTAAGGACTGAATGCGGTCTGAGACGCGATTGCGGGCGCTTAATACCATCACTGGCGTTACCACTCCATCGGCCCGCAGCTTTTCCAGTAATTTCAGGCCGTCGGTCTGGCCGAAATTCAAATCCAGAATAATCAGCTGATAGTTGCGGCGCTGCAACTCGGAGAGTACCGTATCCTCATTAAGCGCAGTGTGAACAGAGTAGCCTTCCGATTCAAGTGACTTGGAAAGGAACGTCGTGAGATTAAGATCATCATCAGCCAGAAGTATTGACATCGCCCACCCTGTCTCACCGAGAGCGCGCCGCTAATGGAAGCATCTAAGAGTGACGGTTAAATGGCCATGCTCTCAGCTACATCAGAATTTGATACCTGGAACAGCACCGATTCTAGTTCATTTTTCATCATCTAGAATTAATATTAACGTAATTTTAGATATTAAGAAGCCATGAGTTACTTTATAACCATCAATTGTCCCCGAAGCCGCCTGCACTGTCCCAGTTTCATCCATGCTGCTGAACTTGTGCATCCACATCCTTGGCCGGCTACTGATGGGTAGAGTCTCAGTTTAATTAAAAAATATTGACACCTGTGGTCCTGAGCGCGCGCGAGCTCGCGGCGAAGCCGAGAGTGAGTGCAAGTCGAAGGATCCCGATAATGCTCTCCTGCTGCGCATGCAGATTCAGGGAGTTCTCTTCCATAACATTTGCATCTGAAGCTGCTGGATTACCGGCGAAAATAGCAGCTCGGTAGAACTACCTGAGACACTACCAAGACTTGCGCGTGACCTTTTGGTAGAACTCCTGATCAGTGTTGTTCCGTGCAAATCGGTGGTAAGGCTTTTCGTCTGCGCAAATCTGCGGCAAAGAGAGTTACACCAACACTGAACGCTCTCAATGCGGAAAGTTTGGATTAGGAATGGTTCGCGGAACGGGCTCTAACTTGGCTGGCGGCCCAATCGCGTCCTTCATTTTGTCCCGTACTTTTTTCGCCAGCTTCTCCACTTCGTCAGCTTTGCGCACCACCTCCAGTGAGAGCATATTTTCATTGCTCTTCTCCACGGCAGCTTTCAATTCCGTCGCCAGCTGGAAAAGTTTCTCCGTCTCTTCCCGTATCTCCTCTTGCCGTTTTTTGTTGGCTTCGCGCAACATGCGGTCCTGCATTTCTTTCTGGGCCTGGTCCTGGGGGCGCGTCTCAAACTGCGTGGGCGGGCTGGCGGGCACGGGAGTGGCAGCAATGGCCATTCCACTCAACAGGCAACTGGCGGCAAGCAGGATGATTTTTCCCGGCACGAATACCTCTTTAAGGTCACAAGATAAATTGAATATCAGAATGTAAACCTGAATTATAAAAGCTGTGCCCATCCCGGTAACAAGCGCCGCGCATGTCTATGGTCCGGATTGGCTATAATTCCGGTTGACTGGCATGCAGGAAAAATTCGGCAATATCTGGAACAACTGGCATGACTACCTGGTGGGCTGGACGCGCGACCGCGCTCCCAAGCTCCTGGTCATTCTGCTTTTGGCCTTTATTTTCGTACGTCTGCTGGGCCTGATCACGCGCAAGCTGGTGGCGCTCAGTGAGAAGTCGCCTGCCCACGGCGCGGTCCGCAGCCAGCAGGTCCGCACCGTTACCGGCGTCATCCGCAGCGTCGGAGTGTTTCTGATTGTATTTTTCACCGGAATGTCCGCGCTGAAGGATGCCTTCAACATCAACATTGAGCCTTTGCTGGCCAGCGCCGGAATCGCCGGCCTGGCCATTGGCTTTGGCGCGCAAACGCTGGTCAAGGACATCATCAACGGCTTCTTTATCCTGGTGGAAAACCAGTTTGAGGTAGGCGACACCATCAAGGTTGCGGGCGTGACCGGCAGCGTGGAAGAGGTCACCATGCGGCGCACCACACTGCGCGACGGTGACGGCACTCTGCACATTGTGCCCAACGGCTCAGTTCAAATCGTCAGCAACATGACGCGCGACTGGTCCCAGGTTACTTTGCACGTCTCCGCCGATTACAGCGAAAACAGTGACCGCATAGTGCAATTGCTGCAGGACCTGGCGAAAGAATTTTAGAACGATCCGGATTTCAAGGATGAGATGGTCTCAGAACCGCAGATTCCAGGCATCGACCGTGTCCGTGGCAATGAAGTTGACTATCTTGTGCTGGTCAAGGTCCGTCCCGGAAAGCAGTATGGAGTGGCGCGTGAATTGCGGCGGCGGATCAAAACGGCCTTCGAGAAGAACAACGTCAAGGTAGGCGCACCGGCACAGATATATGGTGGGCAGCCGCCAGCCCAATGACGTTTTGCTGCAAATTCGGGCCAATGATGCATCTCGCTTTTTTCAGAAGGGCTGGGCAAACAGAACTCTGAGCGGTTCCCGTATCACGCCTGTCATCTTGAGCGGAGCCGGAGCACATGCGACGGCGCAGTCGAAAGACCCCGAAGCTGCCGGTTGTAACGATGTGGCTGCAGGGAGTTCTACCGAGGTCTTGTGCTCTGGACAAAAAGCTTTGTCTCGTGAGAACGCCTTGATGCAGCATGGTGCTGCAACAATTCTCGGGGTGCTTCGACTTATTCTCACCGCGCACGCGCGGCTCGACACGCGCTCAGCAAGACAGGTTAACAGGGGCATGGATGAACCTTGAGAGTATTTGCACCGGCATTCCAAAATTCCCTGTGTAAGCGGGTGGAGCAAGCCTTCTCGGGTAGAGCAGGATTTCTCGGGGTGGAGCAGGCCTTCAGGCCTGCGGCCAAGCTGCTGAAAAAATCGGCTTCAGCCACTGAGGTGCCACCACTTAACGGAGATGGACGGTGCGGTTGAGATTGAGTCGGAATGGACAGCGCGCAA
Organism: Acidobacteriaceae bacterium; assembly: GCA_027307295.1. Lineage (GTDB taxonomy): Bacteria > Acidobacteriota > Terriglobia > Terriglobales > Acidobacteriaceae > Angelobacter. The sequence continues at coordinate 100 of DAHUXF010000419.1, read as the reverse complement.
GCGAGAAAAAATTGAATTCTGCCAGGCTCAAGCGCAGAACCCTGAATAGCTCTGCTAACCTAGATATTGTATGGTCGATTTTATAAGAAAGCGCCTACAG
>DAHUXF010000418.1 GCA_027307295.1 Acidobacteriaceae bacterium | reverse complement strand
AGCGAAATAGCGGCAGTTGACCATTGATATTGCTCACGGCCTGTTGATGACATTTCAGTACCTCCTCAAATGCGTTCAATCGCTGGTTGGCCAGCAGGCGCGAAAACACATATGGATCCGGCTCAAAGGCGTATACCGTGCCTGTGGGACCAACCTTGCGGGCAAATTCCAGAGCCCAGGCGCCGTTGTTAGCACCCGCATCAATACAAATCCCTCCTCTTGGGATGAGTGGGAGCACCTCAGCACGGTCTTTGTGTTCGTAAATGCCAAAATAGAGCTCTCGCTGCACATCATCCCGAAGATCAAGGCAATACTTGATGCCATTGCATTCGGTGGTGACATCTGCCGTCATGGCTCCGGAACGAAGTTGCTGAACGATGAGCCCTTTGCCCCGCAATGGTAGAGTACGTAAAAGTTTCGCGGCAAAAGGCGACGCTTCACAGGTTCGGGCCGCTGTGGAGCAAAACGCGTCAATCATGGGCTTGAGAATCATTTTAGTAGGTTTCGTCCCGAGACAATTCGAGCTTCAAAACAATAGTATCAGGCCGCATTTGAGTGTGATTGTCACCAACTTACGTCCCGACGTGTTTTACATTTGGATGCCACTTTTATTTCAATGGCTCTTAAATTTTTAATAAGTTTTGGATTCGCATACTCCATCAACAAGTGCGTGTTGTTCATATGGTTAAGTAGATTGGTCAGGCGAAAGGGGGAAGCGCTTATTCTCTTTGGACATGTCCAGCCAGACACATTGAACACGCACATTTGGTTGAGCAAAGGATCCTGAGTTCTACCGCTTCTCAGCTTCTGGTACGATTACCAGCTTTGAGGTGACTATGAAAACACTTTCGAGCCTGACCGCGGTGCTGTTATTGGCAGTATTAGCCGCAGGACAGGAACAGCAGAACCAGAAAGTCCCCATCCCAGTTCACTATTTATTTTGCGGCAGCCTGTTGCAGCCTGATAGCGGCAAGGTCCTGCATAACGTTTTGATTTCTGTGCAGGGCGAACGAATCCACGACGTGCAGGTGGATGCCAAGGCCCCCGCCGGCGCTCAGGTCGTCGATCTTGCCGACCATACCTGCCTGCCCGGCCTGATTGACACTCATACTCACGCTCTGTTGCAGGGCGATATTACCGCGGCTGACTATGATGAGCAGCTCCTGAAGCAATCCAATGCTTATCGCGCAATTCTCGGCACGCGCTCTGCACGTCTGGCCCTCAGCTACGGGTTCACTACCATTCGCGACCTGGAAACCGAAGGCGCTGGCTACGCGGATGTTGACCTTAAGAAAGCCATCAACAACGGAGTGATTCCGGGACCGCGCATGAAAGTTGCCACGCGGGCCATGGACGTTACGGGGGCCTATCCTCTGTTGGGCTACTCACCTGACATCCCTGTGCCCCACGGCGTACAGGTGGTGGATGGCGCAGACCAGGGACGCAAGGCCGTGCGGGAACAGATCAGCTTTGGCGCTGACTGGATCAAGGTCTACTCTGACCGCAGTTATTTTGTTCGTCCCGATGGCGTACTCGATGACATTCCGACTTTCACTTCTGAAGAGCTGCATGCAATTGTGGATGAAGCCCATCGCCAGCACCATAAAGTCGCTTCCCATGCCATGGCATTGAATGGCGTTCACAATTCTGTTGAGGCCGGCGTGGACTCCATTGAGCACGGAAACTACATTGCTGATGCCGACCTGAAGACCATGGCGCAGAAAGGCATCTTTTACGTTCCCACCATCTACGTGGGCGAATATGTGGCGCAGGGCCGCGCTGCTGCGGGAGCCAAAGTATGGCTTGAAATGCTCAAGATTCATGAAGACACCTTCCGCCGCGCCCTCAATGCCGGGGTAAAGATCGCCTTTGGCACAGATGTTGGCGGTTTTGACTGGGGAATTGACCCGGCGGTGGAATTCCCCTACATGGTGAAGTACGGCATGACGCCGATTCAGGCCATCCGCTCAGCCACCACCAATGCGGCGGAACTGTTAAGCATGCAAGCCGACGTTGGCACGATTACTGCTGGAAAATTTGCTGATATCGTTGCCATGAAGGGCGATCCATTGATTGATGTTGGAGTATTGCAAAAAATTGACTTCGTGATGAAAGGTGGAGAAATTTACAAAAGCTCTGCCCGCTAGCGCCAACCCACCAGCCCGGACTTGAATCTATTTTAGATTCATGCTGCTTTGGATCATTCTCGCTCTGGGCTGGTTGGGCATTTTGCTGGCCGCCGTCGCTTTGTTCCGGCTGGCGAATTATGCCGACAAGACGATGCGCCGCATGGCACAACGTCCACGCCGGCGCGAAGACCAGGCTGCGTAGGCTGAACCGATGGATAGTCAAAAACACTTATTTTTCATAGGCCTGTTTGTTAGCTGACCGCGACGGTTCCTGAATTGGTAACGTAGATCAGGAATGATTGGCCGCGAATCAACGCGAAAAAGCGCCAATCTATAGCACAGGAGCGACGCGGCCCGGAACGAAGTCCTTTGCCTGACAGCGTTGCTGCACCACGTAAAGAATTCTCTCTTGCAGGTCGGACATGACCGCATCTGTCCACAGATGCGCATACCAGTTGAAATCGGTGGACAGACGGTGCTGGCTGGAAAGATGCAAACGGGTCACAGTCTTGGATAGCGGCTCCAGCCGGTATTCTCCACGCAGAACATCAAAATATTCTCCGCCGATCCGTACATGCTCATCCAGTGTTGTGGCGGGAGTCTTGTCTGTCTGTGCGGCGATGGTAAAACCAAGACGCTGGCCGGGCTCCCAGACATCCACAGTCTCAAGAAAGACGAGGTTGCCGGCAAATGACGCATTGCGCACGCCGCCCACGCCTTCGTGAGACAGCGTAGCCTCAATCGGGTCAGGGAAGCCGATGGCATGTGCCCACGACGAGGGCAGCTCTTCGTGATGGATAGCAGGCACGCGCTCAATGTTGTGCCAGACCACCTCCGCGGGTGCCTGTACGTCGATTACGTTTTCCACCCGCCGTGATTCCCATTCATAAGCGACCTGTTTTTCCCAGGGACCTGTCAAAAATGGCAAGAGCACCATGCATGCCAAGGTGAGGCTTTTTGTCCGGCGTGAGCGGACATAGCGCGCCGCCAGCCCGCCCATGAGACCTCCAATGCTCGCCAGCACCAGGCCGATCGGCAGAAACATAGCAATACAGATGAAACCTTCCAACA
>DAHUXF010000417.1 GCA_027307295.1 Acidobacteriaceae bacterium | reverse complement strand
CGTAGTCCGGCAATTGCCTCAGGCTCAGCCGCAGGCAGTTCAGCCGGGACCGTTTTCATTGAGTGTCCTGTGGCAGGGTACTCTCACTGCTGCTATACTCTCGCCAACGTCTTTCAGGTAGGAACAAAAAACCCTCATCCAGATGGCCTTCTCACATGCCGTCGGGGCAATTCTTGCTGCTGAAAGCGTGACCGCACGTGACAGCCTGCGCAGGTTTCTCGTGCAAAGAAGTAGCAAGGAGCATTTGCAATGAAGTGCGCTTGCATGTTTATTCTATTGGCGCTGATGATGGCGCTTCCATCCTGCCAAACCTTGGACCACGAGGTTATATCGAAAGACTGCACCGTGGCTGCTGTGCCCACAGGTTTTACGCGACTCTATATCGGCGTCCCGGCTTCCAACGGACAGCAATCGGGTACTAGCGCCAAGGACCCACTGGATGGGACAACCGCGGTAAAGCTGGACACCATCCTTAGCACGATCGCTGACGGAGAACGCCCAACCTGGGGAACGCAGACGAATATCCCGCAGCAAAACCTGATTGTCTGCCTGGCCAGCGGAACTTTTTCAACCAATGGACAATATGACTGGGTCATTGATAACCATCATTCGCGCGGCAGCACGCTGGGATTCACGGCAGAGAAAAACTGGAAGATCCATGGAATGGGTACAGGCAGGACCACGTTGCAACTGGCAAGTTTTGTTGCAAACCAGTTTGTAGACCTGCATGGCGCGCCGTTCATTGGCGGCAGCAACATCGTTATTGGAACGCACTCCGCCAACGCCTCTGGGATTGAGATTTCTGACCTGACGATTGACGCCAACCATGACGGGCTAACCTCACCTGGGGGGCTGCCCTTGAATCTGGAAGGGATCGTCTTGCGCTCTGATCGCGGCGGACATTGGATCCATAACGTGCATCTGACGGGCGCATCCGGCGATATGGGGTTCAGAAATATCCTGCTTGAAGCCTTCGCCCTGCAGATCTGGGGAAACTCACTTTCCATGGATCCGCAGCAGAACACCGGTACGATTGTTGAAAATGTTGCTGTAATCAAACCGGGCAAACCGGTGACTCAGGATGAACCGGCGGGCGGAGCTACGGATGGCATCGTGGTAAATAATGCGGTAGCTGAGATACGTAACAACACAGTGGATGGCTATGCCGTAGCTTACGGCGGATGGGCAATGGGCCCGGTGTGGTTCCATGACAACATCGCACAAAACGTCCTGTATGGGTTCAATGCCGACAGCTTTGACAATACAGGAGTGATTTTAGAAGCCAACAAGATCATCCATCCGGCGTCCTATGGAATCGTTATCGGTGGTGGTGATGGCACTCGGATATTTCAGAACTGGAATGTCATCAACAACTCGATTCAGCTCAACCATGCAAATTCTGCGGGGTTGATCTTGCGCGGACAGGTGCGGAATAGCACGTTCAGCGGCAACACCATCTCATCTGACGGCCCGGCGGAAAATCAGATCGCCATTTGGAGTTATCCATTAGCCAATGGAATGGCAAATTCAGGCAATAGTTTTCAAGATAACCACATCGATAAAGCCATGGCCATCAATTTTTCCCGTGATCCCGACTTTAGCGCGGACTGTCGTTATCTGAACCGCGACCTGCAGGGCAATCCACGCCCGGACTTCCCTGATAACAGCAATAACCAATGCAAATAGCAGGCTGCCGGAGTGGGCTAGTCTTCTGATCCCCAGCCTGAAGGATTTTCAGGGCTTTGGCCGATCTTGCGACAAGCGCGGCACAACATTGCCAAAGAATCTGACTCGGCTTGATTTTCGCTTTTTCTTCGTATATCATTTCCTCTGCTCGCAGATAAGTCACGGAGGAGCAAACATGTCACAAGTACAGACAATGCTCGCAGAATTTGTTCAGGAAATGGGCGGAACACGGAAAACGTTGGAGCGGATACCCGAGAGCAAGTTTGCCTGGAAGCCGCACATCAGGTCGGGAAACGTCCTCTGGCTGGCAACACACCTGACGGACATTCCCTCCTGGGCAACGTGGACCATCAAGGAAGACTCAATCGATATGGCCCCCGGAGGCATACCGCTGCCACAACCTCCCCAGGCCAGATCCGTCAGCGAGCTGCTGGACCGCTTTGATGCTAATGTGGCTGAGGCGCGGCAAACGCTGGCTCGTGCCAGGGACGAGGAACTGGGCAAACCATGGTCGCTGATGATGAACGGGCAGGCCATGTTCACCATGCCAAAGGGCGAATGTCTGCGGACGTGGGTATTGAACCATAACGTTCATCATCGGGCGCAGCTGGGCGTATATCTGCGGCTCAACGACATTCCTGTACCAGCTCTTTACGGTCCTTCCGCCGACGAGAGCGGTATGTGAACGCAAGCGAGTAGCAGCAGCACTCAACACATAAATGAACGAGCCTGAGCGCTCGAACTCAATCCCCAGGCGTTTCTTTTGCCGCGCACCAACCTTGGCTCTTCAAGTTCGTATAATCAGAGGTGCATGGCTAAGACAACCGCTCTCGACCTCCGGCGCGACGTTGGGCAACTGCTGATTCTGGGTTATGACGGCCTGGCGATTGACAGTAAGCTTCGTACAGTTTTGTCAACGCTGCAACCCAGCGGCGTTATTTTATTTGCCCGCAATATTGAGACTCCGCAACAGACATGGCGGCTGCTGCGCGACTCCCAGGCAACAAACCAAATACCAATGTTTCTGTGTGTAGACCTTGAAGGCGGCACAGTGGACCGCCTGAAAAAAATCATAGCGCCGGCGCCTTCCGTGGAACAGGTTTTTGCCACGCGCGACCGCAAGCTGTTTCGGATGCATGGCAACATGCTGGGGCTGGAGGCGCGCGCTCTGGGGTTCAATACGGACTTTGCCCCTGTTTTCGATCTGGGCTTTGCTGCCTCCCGCTCCGTGTTGACCAGCCGCACAGCTTCGGACGATCCTAAAAAAACAATCCTATATGCGCGTGAGTTTCTGCGCGGCTTAAAGGCCGCAAAAGTCCTGGGTTGCGGAAAGCATTTCCCCGGACTGGGTGAAGCCAACCTGGACAGCCACAAAGATATGCCCGTGGTGCATAAAAGCTGGAAAAAAATGTGGCAGGAAGACCTGCTGCCTTATCGTGAGCTGCACAAGCAGGTCCCCTTTGTAATGGTGGCGCATGCCTGCTATCCGGAGATCACAAAGGATAACCTGCCCGC
>DAHUXF010000416.1 GCA_027307295.1 Acidobacteriaceae bacterium | reverse complement strand
CGGGATGAATGTTGCCGCTGGCCGCCATTCCCAGACCGCCCTGCAGGGCGGCCGCCAGGTCAGTAATAATGTCGCCGAACATATTATTGGTGACGATCACGTCAAACTGCTTCGGATCGCGGGCCATGTGCATGCAGAGCGCGTCCACGTACATGTGCTGCGCCTGGACCGCCGGGTACTCAGCGGCAACAAGTTTGAAGACCCGTTGCCATAGCCCGCCGGCAAAGGTCATGACGTTTGACTTGTCTGACATCAAAACTTTTTTGCGGCCTTGCTTCTGCGCCAGCTCAAACGCATACCGGATGACCCGCTCCACGCCTTTACGCGTATTGAAATCCTCTTGCGTGGCAATCTCGTCGGCAGTTCCCTGCTTCAGCACGCCGCCGGCGTCCACATAGGGGCCTTCCGTGTTCTCGCGAATCACCACAAAATCCACGTGCTCCGGCTTCACGCCTTTGAGCGGGCAAAGCGCTTCGTCCAGCAGCTTGACCGGACGCACGTTGGCATAAAGGTCCATCTTGAAGCGCATGCCCAGCAGGATTTCTTTGGCATGGATGTTTGTGGGAACGCGCGGATCGCCCAGCGCCCCCACAAAGACGGCGTCAAAGTCGCGCGCCAGCATGGCAAAGCCATCAGCGGGAATGGTGGTACCGTCCTTGAGATAACGGTCAGCGGACCAGTCAAATGTTGTGAACGCAACTGCCGCGCCCGTGGCTTCAACCACGCTCAGAGCCGCCGGAATTACTTCTTTGCCGATGCCGTCGCCGGGGACCACGGCAATGCGTTTTTTCATATCGCTTTAGCTCCACACCGCTTACTTTGCTCTTGGTTTTCTGCGTCGTCGTCAGCCCATGCCGCGCGGCGCGATCCATCGCACGGGTGAATCCTTCTCAACGATAAAATCAAAGGAAATATATCAGAAGCGTTTTTTGAGAACGTACGGATACTAAACCATCGACCAATTTACATGGTGCTATTGGTAAACTGATGGCTTTATCGCTGCAAAAGTGCTTACACAACCTTGCTGCCTAAACAGTTCTACCCGCAAACCCATTGTCGCAGAAGCTCATCTCAATCAAGGGTGGAGGTAGAACAATGGTCAAGATAACTTGTGATGTCTGTGACAAAGTGCGCCCGCAAAAGGGCAGTCGCGCGGAGGACGCCTGGATCCTGGGCTATGACATTGAAGTTGAAAATGCAAACGCGCTGCAGCGGTCATTGCGTTTTCTAAGCCGCTGGGACGATGCCCGTCTGCTGGAGCTGGGTGCAATCCATCTCTGCTCAGAGAAGTGCAAAGATCAATATATCAAGGATGCGCGGGCCGCAGCCTGAGGCAAACGTGCCGCAATGTGCTGGTGGGCGGCCTTGTGCGACTCCATAGCGTGAACGTGGGCCATTCCTGGCCGTAAAAGCAGCAGGAGAACAACAGTTGTGACCAGCCATAGGAGAGTAACCACACGTACCAGTCGATTGAGCCGACTTGCTATTTTTAATTTCTTATTTTGGATTTTTGGCAGTTTCATGACCTACTCATATAGATGCGCGGACCCACACAATGGTTACTGCTGCTCTTAATTGGCGGGAAAGCCAACTTTCTCTAAATCTCACGCCAAATTAAATTACAAGAACGAGCTGAACATTGTTTCAGCGAGATCACCGAATACAGACACATCTAAAGAAACAATGTCCTTTTCCACACAATCCACAGTAGTGCACCAATCTGCGGCATTGACCCGTGATTCCACGCGCGCGTAGATTCGAACTAACAGTTGTTGCCCCTTTGTTCTCAATCTTGATCCAGCCAAAATTTGTTTTTTCATGCCTGTTCGTCCGGGAGAGTGTGCTTGTGGATAAAAACCGGGGCAGAACCAGGGTAGAAACCACCCAAAACACCGTCTTGAGACGGTAAAAGAAGGGAAACAATCGACTTGGAGGATTTTACCTTCAATCAGTGACTAAGGTACAATAGATTGTATTAGCCTCTTGACAGGCACAATATACAGGCGTAATTTTCCAACACTAGATGTTCCTGCCGGGCCCGCGGCAAGGTCAGAAACATGGGTAACCGACACTCATAAGACACTCGGCGTCAGAGGTGGCGCCGGAAACCATCAATCGCGGTGAACTGAAATCGTATTGGCTTTTCGCTTCACTGGCTCCGCCAGTGCTGCCCGGCCATGCTTTCGGGGAGAAAAGCTCATGGAAATGAACTGGTCACGCTGGTTCCGTTGTGAATCAAGTTTCGGGTTGCTGCTGGTCCCTAATCAGCCGGGTATCTTTGCTTTGGCGGAAGAAGTTGCGCAACCGGCAGGTCCGTACTCCCGGCGCATGCTGGCGGTCTTTGCAGTGGAAGAAGCTGATGACCTGGCACGGGCGACGAGCCGGCTTTTTGCCCTGGGCAGCCCATTACGGGAACGTCTTGTGCAAGCCAACTGCTTTATCCGTTACGCGGTAGCGCCAGGCATTGCTGACCGGCGGACTGCGGCTACGGCACTCAAGAACTGGCTGCACTCGCAGCGGGAAGTCGCATCACATATCTTTGAACAAAAGCCCTTTGAACAACGGCTGGCCATGGCGACTGAAAAATCTGTTCCCCTGGCTATAGCAACTGTAACCAACATGGACCGGAACGAGCACCCGGCTGAGTACGAAGCACCGGCGCTTATGGGCGTGACGGAAACAACGGAATTAAAGACCATAGCCGAACGCGCGGTAGACCGCGTGACGCGCGGCATGAAGTTATCGAAAGCAGTCACAGCAGGGTACTAAGAACTATGGCTATAGAAATCACTGCCACATAATGAGCAAAGGCTTATCCGTGCGGAAACCAGCTGACGCAGAGTATCTATGGAGAGATGGAATGGGAGAGAATGAAATGGCGGATACAGGAACAAAGACTATGGACAACACACGCACAGCAACGCAGAACCAGCCAGCGGGACAAAGCGCTCCGGGGTTGAAGTTTCCCCGTTACTTTACCCGCACGGGCGTTTCCCCGTATGACGAAGTGGAGTGGGAGCTGCGCACGGCCAGCATTACAGACGCCAAGGGAAATACGATTTTTGAGCAGCGCAATGTTGAATCGCCCAAAGACTGGTCGATGACCGCCATCAACATTGTGGCCAGCAAATATCTGCATGGCACGCTGGGCACTCCGGCGCGCGAGACCGGCGTGCGCCAACTGATTCAGCGCGTGGCTGAG
>DAHUXF010000415.1 GCA_027307295.1 Acidobacteriaceae bacterium | reverse complement strand
ATCTGGATGGTGGGCGCAAAGCCCATCAACTGGTTGGAGATGTTGAGCTGCGTGCCGGTGGCGGACAGCGTATACATGTAGCTGATCAGCACCGAAGCTCCGGCGGTGTTATCAGCCGCGGAAAAAGTGTAAAGGCCGGCGGTGGTGACGGTGTACTGCCCGGCGGCGGGCGTGCCGGAGGGAAGCTTGGTGAGCGGATTGCCCGCGTTTGCGCCCGACGCATAGATCACGCCCTGGTCGCCGCGTGAGTCAGGCACAAACACGCCAGAGTTCGGAGGCACAATGGTCACTTGAAACGGCGTGGCCGGAACGGGGTGTATCTCATCAATGGCCAGCGCCTTCATGCCTGTGCCGGTGACCTGGCCGAAGAACATGTCATTCAGCAGCTTGCCATTGATGTGGGCAAACTTTGCTTTGCCGGTGATTTTGGATTTGCCGCGCGCCACGGCTTCAGGAAATTGTTTCTGGCCGTAAAGTTGTTTCACGTCGCCGGAAATGTCAATGGAAACATCCTGCAGCGTGCCAAACTTCATGGGCGTGGGATTGATGGCATTGCCGCCGGACAGCGGCAAACCATAGAGAGTGCCTGAGCCAAACTCAAACATCGGTATATCTCCTTCAATGAAAATTTAAGAACCTTGGACCAAAAGCACGGGCACAACCGCCAGGGCCATGGAGCCGTTGACGTTTTCCACGATCTCAATTTTGCCGTCGATGTGCGCGTTGTAGACCTTGCCGCCCAGCGTTTGCGCCAGCCCGCGCGTTACCGCGGGCAGGGCCGCTTCCACGGCATCCAGCAGATTGTTGAGTTCGGTGGACGGCACGCTGCTGGGCGAGCTGTCACCGCTCGAGTAGATCACCAGATCAACCTTGGCCGACCATGTAAGCGGCAGTCCGGCAATCTTGTTGCTCAGCGCCGCGTGCTCGCCGGTTTCCACCTGGAACATTGCCGGACGGTCCGCCGGGGAAATCTGGTCCGGCGATTGCCAGCGCCTTCCCATCAGTTTGAATGGGCCGGTGGGCGTGAGCAGCGCGTTGTTGAGCTGCGTGAACAACGCGGCGTAAATGGCTTCACGGGCGACGATCATGGATGCATGGTTCCTTCTGTAATCTCGAGGGACGTACTGTGCGGAGTGCAAGACGAACAAGGAACGACTGAAAGTTTTAATCCGATGCCAACGCACAGAGCTAATGAAAGCTTGGTGAAGCTCTAAACCAAAATTCCCCCACAAAGCCTTGGCTGGACTGCCTTTGCTGGTACTGGATAACTCGCGCTTTTTGGCGTTGATTCGCGGCCAAATGTCTTTCCTGATCTGCGCTCATCTGCGCAAATCTGCGGCGAAATGTTCTAGCAGCTCGGAATCCGCCTTATAGTTCGCTCAGCGCCTGGTCCACGGCGGATTGCAGCAGCGTGGCCAGCGTGCTGCGATGGTCATCGAACGCGGGCTGCAGATACGGACGCGGTGGAATCTGCGTCTTGTGTCCGCGTCCTGCGCCGCCGCCATATTCCTGTATGCGCGCGTACGGCGTGTCCGCACCCCATGTGGCGGTAATGACCGTGGTGCTTGCGTCCGGAGAAGCCGGATCAATCCCGGAATCCGCCGAAGCCAGCACGGAAGCCCGCAGTGTGCCGGTGCGTGCGTTCAACAGGTCGCCGGAGTTGCGCTTTTCGTGAGCGTCCACGGCTCCGGACGTAAAATATTTCTGCGCCGAAAGAGAAGCGCCCTGGTAGATCCACTCCTTGAGCGCGTTGTGGATGGCCGCCAGCACGCGCGGCCCCACCGATTGCAGATGCACCACCACGCTCCGTTCACTCTGCTGCTCAATGTGGAAGCTGATGCTCATGGCATGGCCACGCGGCGGTATTGATTGAAGACGCTCACGCTGCGCGGCGGCATCTCACTCATGTCAAAGCTAAGCGTGATCTGCCCGCCCATGGCGTTGGATTTTTCGCCGATGTGCGTGCGCTGGCGGTACATCAAAGCAAGAGTTTCAATGGCCGCCTGCTTCAGGTCGAGCGGTATGGACGTATAGCCCGCAGTGTATGTGACGGAAACGTTTTGCAGGCCGCGACAAAATCTGAATCCGCGAAGCATAATCCGGCGGCTATCGAATAAGTAGCCCGCCAGTTGCGATCCGCCGGCGAATCCCTGGCTGGCTGGAATGCCGACGCCATCCACCGTGACCGCCGTGACCGAGTTGATGGGAAAGTTTCTTGGCAGCAGACGGTCGCTGCCATTGCCGTCATAGCTTTCATTGATAGTCCCCAGGATTGACGCCAGCAGATGCGGCCGGTTGATGTATTGCAGAATCTGTACGCTGCCATTGGTGATAAGGCTCTGGAGCGCGCTGTCATCATTGCTGCCCTGGTTGGGCAGCCACGCTTTTAACTCCGCCAGCAGGCAGAGATCGTCAGGAGCAGTGGCCATGGGTCACCTTTCGTAAGAGGAAGCATTCAGCAGTCAGCATTCAGCCGGGAGGCAGTTTGTTGTTGGTGTGGAGTAGGAAATAGCAAATAGCAATTGGTAAAAAAAGCAGTCAGCACTCAAGTAGTCAGCATTCAGCCAAGCTGAGTGCTCGTTTTTGGGAGTGCAGATTAAAAAGGCCGACGCTTGTCCTTTGTGTTCCTTTGTGTCCTTTGTGGTTACGCTGTGCTTTTCTCTGTGTTTCTCAGTGGTGAAGCCGTAGCAAGGGCACGATGGGAGGACAAGTCGCACCATGCCCTTGCATTCCTGAAGCGTGCTGGCGCAGCGCCGCATCAGGGTCTTCAGCAGCTCCCCGGCGGGGAGAGGCTGCCGAAATCGTTTACCCGTTCCCCACGTTTGCGATCAGTCCCAGGGAGAACGGTGCGCGGCACATCAGCACTTCATCGGCATAAACGCCGTAGACGTACTGGCGGCTCACGATGGGCCATTCAATCTGGTAGTAATCGCGGCGGCAGCGGACCAGGTTCACCTGTCCCACGCCGGAAAGCGGATAAGGAATTTCATCGGTGGTAAAGAGCACCGATCCCGCCGTGAGGTTGGGATGAATACGGACGTTGACGAATTGCTGTGTGAACTTGTTCCAGTATTTTGCAACACTGGTGCCGCCCATCACCTCGGGTTTTTCTTCGCCGGTGCCGGTGATGGTGAGGCCGGCGGGATCGTTGAGGGCGAGCTGGCCGGTCGAGAAGCGCGTGCCCCAGTCGACATGCGCGTGATCGGCGTCCTGGACGAGGGTGATGGAGTTGGCGGTA
>DAHUXF010000414.1 GCA_027307295.1 Acidobacteriaceae bacterium | reverse complement strand
CTCCGGTGCATCGCTGGCGGAGATCGGACGCCGCTGGGACGGTGCTGGGCTCCATCGCCCGCGCGGCACTGGTCCCTGGACCGTCGAGCTCGTCAAGAGCGTGCTGACCGCGCCGCGCGTGTATTTTGCCATGGCGCGCGATGGCTTGTTCTTCCGGCAACTGGCGCACGTCCATCCCCGCACGCAGGCCCCGATGCTGGCCATCGCCCTGCAAAGTGTCTGGACCATGGTGATCCTGCTTTCGGGCAGCTACGAGAAAATCCTCAACTATGTGGTCTCCATTGATGCACTTTTCTGGGTGGTAACGGCCAGTTGCTTGTTCGTCCTGCGCAGGCGGCAGCCGGCCCGTTCTGCATTCGCCATGCCGGGGCACCCTTATACCACTGCTATTTTCTGCGTGGCATGCAGCGCGGTGGTGGCCAATACCGTGTACCGTTTCCCTGAAAACAGCCTGATCGGACTTGCCATCCTGGCAGCGGGTGTCCCCGTGTATTACATTTGGACGTATTACAATCGGAAGGTAACCTCAAGAGCATGAACTTTTCCCGGAGCCATGCGCACTCGCCGTACATGGAGTGGTCCAAGCTGCACGCCAGCGCCAGATTTAACCTTGCAACCAGCGGCATGGCCAACCTCCCGCTCTCCGTACTCGGCATTACACTCGATCAGTTGGAGATCAACGGGCCTTCTATCTATGGATACGAGCCGCTGCTCCAATCCATTGCCCTCCGCTACCGTGTACCGCAGGAGTGCGTGGTCAGCGCCGTGGGGACCTCTCTGGCCAACTATCTCGCGCTGGCGGCAACCACCGAACCAGGAGACGAAATCCTGGTCGAACAGCCGACGTATGAATTGATCCTGAGCACCGCCCGCTACCTTGGGCTGGAAATCAAACGTTTTCCCCGCCGCCCGCAAGATAACTACGCCATTGATCCAGCCGAAGTGGCGCGCAACATCACGCCGCGCACACGCTTGATTGTTATTTGCAACCTGCACAATCCCAGCGGGGCACGTGTCCCGGATAGCACGCTGCGCGAAGTTGGCCTCCTGGCCGGCAAGGCAGGAGCTTATGTGCTGGTGGATGAAGTTTACCGTGAATTGTTGTTTGAATCCGAGCCAGCCAGCGCATTCCATGTTGATCCAGAACGGTTCATCGTTACCAACAGCCTGACCAAAGCGTATGGATTAAGCGGGCTGCGCTGCGGCTGGGTGCTTGCGCCGTCAGCGCTGGCGCGGCAGATGTTTCATATCAATGACCTGCACGGGGCCACGTTTGCGCATCCAGCGGAGCTGCTGAGTGTGATCGCCTTTGCCCGCCTGCCGCAAATTGCTGCAAAAGCCAAATCCATATTGGATGCCAACCGGCGTTTGCTCCAGGACTTTTTGCGCGGACGCGATGATCTGGATTACTTCTGGCCGGAATTTGGGACCATTGTCTTCCCTCGGCTCAAAGAGGGTAATTTGGATGCGCTGTGCCAGTTGCTGCGAAGCAGTTTTGACACTTCTGTTGCGCCGGGCCGTTTCTTTGAAACCCCAGACCGTTTCCGCATGGGCGTGGGAGCAGGTACCGATGCGGTGCGCGATGCCCTGCAGCAACTGGGCCGTGGGCTGGACCGCTATCGCGCTGGGCAGACAGTGACGGCATAGGCCCGGCGCGTGGATCAACTCTTCTCAACCGCAAACTTGCTTGCGCCATGGCATGCGATGAACAGGGCAACAAAGCAATAAATTACCGCCAACTCGCCGTGATTTACTAACGGGAAGAATCCATGGGGCTGATGGGCCGTGAAATAAGCCACCGCCATCTCCCCGCTGGAGATGAAAGCGGCCAACTGAGTCAACAAACCGATCATGACCAGCACTCCGCCCACCAACTCGATGCCGGTGGCGGTCCACTGCATTACACCGCTTGGATGATGCCCTCCAAGCACGCTAAAAACCTTGCTGGCGCCGTGACAGGCAAAAAGAAATCCAAAAACGATTCTCAGGGCTGCATAAGCGTACGGTTCAAGCTTCTTCAATGCATTCATGGTCAATCCTTGTTTCTGCCAACGATTTTAAGGCCGCGATTATACAGACTGAAAAATCACAACTGCCGGGCTTTTAGTCTAGTCTACGGCGGTCCCTGACTTGGTGTACCTTTTCTTTTGCCGCAGATTTGCTCGGAACATAGAAGAATGCAGAAGAGAAAAAGGCCCTTACCACTGATTTCCACGGAACAACACTGATCAGAAAACTTCTACGAAGTGAGGTCTGATCAGCGTCCATCTACATAAATCACGCGGCTATTTTCTTCCTTCATGTTCCTTCGTGCCGTTTGTGGTTTAAGCATGAAACGCAGATCAGGGAAGATATCAGCCGCAACGCGAAAGGCGCGAATCTGTTGCGTTACGTAGCAAAGGCAAAGCTTAATGACAGATTTCCGATCGCGGCGATGCCGGCGGTCACCCGATGACGGCGATCTCCGTGGCAGAAGTTTGTTTTAGCGCTGCTTCACAACGGTGTTAGGAAAATAATACGCAAGGATTTCAAGAAACGTAGCGCCCTGGCGGGCCAGATCAGCGCCGCCGCGCTGGCACAATCCAATGCCGTGCCCCACGCCCACGCCTTCCAGCACCACCATCCCATCCTCGGCATGTGCGGAGTACGCGTTCCCAGGCACCGTCTTCCAGCCTAGTTTTCTGGCCAGCGCAAGGCGTGACTTCTCCGTTGGAGCAAGGGCGGCAGCATCTGCGGCAGTGATGCGTGCAACCCATTTTTCAGGATGGCGCTGGCAATAATTGCAGGTCACCGCAAAATAAGGATACCCGCGCACAGGAATTCCAAGCTCTTGCAGAGAGTGTGTTCTGCCACCGCAGCTTGTGCTGTACAAAGCCGCGAACACTTCGTCTCTGTAGGACAAAACCAGGCCGCGGGTTGCAACCGCTGCCTGAAAGGCCGGAGTGGCAGGGCCGGGCGGGCTGCGCAAAAACTGGCAGTGCGTGGTGTCACAAAAGTCAAAGCCATGATGCCGCCCCTTCCCGGCCACCAAAAAAGAACGCGTGGCCACGGCCTGGGCTTTCAGGGCTTCCATTGGCGCATGTGGAGGACTTTCAGCAGAAACAATAGAGGCCACAGCCGTTTCAAGGTCCATGGCAACCACGATGCTCAACTCTCTCGCCTGCGGTGTAATCTCCAGCCTTCCCTGGTATGGGCGGGAAATTTTTCCGGCAATTGTCACCATAAATTCCGTGCCT
>DAHUXF010000413.1 GCA_027307295.1 Acidobacteriaceae bacterium | reverse complement strand
ATAGTCGCGCTCCGAAAACCAGCGCGAACGCCACGGCTTGTTCACTCCCAGCCGGAATCCGTAAGGATGGACTTTCTGTCCCATGCATTTACCTCTTCATATTCTTTCCACAGCGCAACTTCCGCTGCGCTCAAACTCTAGGGGTTACCGCGCTGCCGCGGTCTTCTTCTTGCCGCCGCTTTTCTTCTTTGCCGCCACGGCTTTCTTTTTAGCCGGGGCCTTTGCCGCAGTCTCTTCTTCCCCGACCACGGTGGCCAGCTCCTGCTTGTTCTCCACGCCCTTTTCCGCCAGCACAATTTCCATGTGCGAGATGCGGCGCTGGTAACGGAACGCGCGGCCCATGGGCGCAGGACGGATACGCTTCATGCGCGGGCCTTCATTGGCAATGGCATGTTTTATGTAAAGCCGGTCCAGGTCCACATCCATGCCTTTTTCCTGGCTCAGGTAGTTGGCATTCTCCACCGCCGAGCGCAGCAGCTGAAAAATGGCCGGCGCAATGCGCTTCTTGGTGAAGGCCGCCGTCTCCAGCGCCTCCTGGACTCCCCGGCCCTTGATCAGGTCCAGCACCAGCCGCGCCTTCTGCGGCGATACTCTAGTGAACCGCGCTTTTGCTGTAAATTCCATCGTAGTTAACCTATGCTCTCAATCTCTTCTCTACTTTGCCGGAGGCGGCGCTGCCGGGGCCGCTGCGCCCGGCCCGCCGGGAACTCCCGCCGGTTTAGCGGAAACTTCCGCCGCTTTCATGGAGTGCCCCTTGAACTGCCGGGTAAAGGAGAACTCGCCCAGCTTGTGGCCCACCATGTTTTCCGTGACGTATACCGGAATAAACTTCTTCCCGTTGTGCACCGCGATCGTATGTCCCACCATCTCGGGAGAGATCGTGGAGCGGCGTGACCAGGAGCGAATGACCTTCTTATCATTCTTCTGGTTCAATTCCTCAATCTTCTTCATCAGGTGGCCGTCAATATGTGGCCCTTTTTTGACTGAACGCGCCATTATTTCTGTCTCCTGCTGACAATGAACTTGTCGGTGCGCTTATTGTTGCGTGTCTTGTAGCCGCGTGTGGGCTGTCCCCACGGGGTCACCGGATGGCGTCCGCCGGAGGTCTTGCCTTCACCGCCGCCGTGCGGATGGTCCACCGGGTTCATGGCCACGCCGCGATTCACCGGCTTCTTGCCCAGCCATATATTGCGTCCGGCCTTGCCGATGGACACATTCTCATGGTCCACGTTGCCGATCTGCCCGATGGTCGCCATGCAGTCGATCAGCACTTTGCGCGTCTCGCCTGAAGGCAGCTTCACCAGCGCATAGTCATCTTCCTTGGCCACCAACTGCGCCGATCCGCCTGCCGAGCGCACCATCTGTGCGCCTTTGCCGGGCTTGAGCTCGATATTGTGGATCGTAGTGCCTGCCGGAATGTTCTTGAGCGGCAGCGCGTTCCCCACCAGAATGTCGGCTTCAGGGCCACTGACAATCTTCTGTCCTACGGTTAAGCCCACCGGGTGAAGAATGTAGCGCTTCTCGCCATCGGCGTACGCCAGCAGCGCAATACGCGAGGAGCGATTGGGATCGTACTCGATGGTCGCGACCGTGGCCGGAATTCCTGTCTTGTCGCGCTTGAAATCAATGATGCGCAGCTTGCGCTTGTGGCCGCCGCCCCGGTGCCATATGGTGATGTCGCCGCCATTGCGGCGTCCCCCGGTGCGCAGCTTGATGCGCGTAAGCGGCTTATGCGGCTTATCGGTCGTCAGCTCGTCATTGGTCAGCGTTGTCTTGAAACGCAACGACGGCGTAATCGGTCTATATGTTTTTATCGCCATGTGAAACCAGCCTTTAGCAATTAGCCATTAGTAATTAGCTTCTTGTCTCAAAACTCCAAGCTAATGGCTAATCCTTAAACTCTTTTTCTCTGTCAGCGATTCGGCCTTGCACCGCCGAATCGCGCTGCCTCAGAAGCCTGATCGCTCCGACCACGACCCAGCCCCTCAAGCGGTTTGCTTAAATATTGGCCGCGTACTCGGGCATTTTTTCGCCCGCTTTCAGCTTTACGTAGGCCTTTTTCCAGTCAGGACGGTAGCCGGCAAACTTGCCCCGGCGGCGCTCCTTGCCCACAAAATTGGCAGTGCGGACCGTATCCACCTTGACCTTGAAAATCTTCTGCACGGCCTCTTTTACTTCTGTCTTGGTCGCTTTTGCGGCAACCTCAAAAACCAGCGTGCCCTGGTTCTCTTTTACTTCCAGCCCTTTTTCCGTAATCACGGGGCGGCGGATGATCTGGTAAGCCGATTTCATTACGCCACCTCCGCTTTACGCTTGGGGGCCGAGGCCTTCAATGAATCCTGCAATTTTTCCAGCGCCGGCTTGGAGAAGACCGCCGTTTCATAGCGCAGCAGATGATACGGATGCACCTGGCTGCTGGCCACCAGCTCCACGCCGGGAATGTTGCGCGAACTCAGATGAAGATTGGCATTTTCCTTCGCCCCATCCACCAGCAGCGTTGTTTTGCCGACGCCCAGCTTGCCCAGCGCCTTGCGGAATGCGCCGGTCTTGGCTTCGCCCAGCTCAAAACCTTCCACCACTTTCAGGTTCCCGTCTGTAAACTTGGAGGCCAGCGCCGAACGCAACGCGCCCAGCAGTTTCTTGCGCGGGAAGGCATAGTCGTAGGAGCGCGGCTGCGGCCCGTGCACGGTGCCGCCATGGCGCCACAGCGGAGAGCGGATCGAACCGATACGCGCCCGTCCGGTGCCCTTCTGCTTCCACAGCTTCTTGCCCGAACCGGAAACCTGCCAGCGGTTCTTGGTGGCATGCGTGCCGGCGCGCTGCGCCGCGCGGTAAGGTTTTACCGCTTCCCAGAGAAGGTCTTCATTGATACCGCCAAAGACCTCATCGGCCAGCTCCAGCGTGCCCGTCTTCTTGCCTTCGAGATTTACAACATCAATCTTTGCCATAAAAGTCAGCTCTTGTGGACCGCAGCCGCCCTCGGCTGCGAACTTGGTTGTTATGTGGCACAGGCACTCCTGCCTGTACTCCAAAAATTATTTCTTCGCCTTACCGGCAGCCGCTTTCTTTGCCGCCTTCAACGGGGCTTTCTTTCAAGGCTCCGCAACGCTTCGCTGCTTCGCCCTCTCGCTCGGCCCGCACGCGATAGCGCGCTCCTCGCGATTCACCCACTCAGAAGCGTTACTTCACTTCTTTGTGATCTGTATGTTTCCGGCAGCGCTTGCAGAACTTGCTGAACTCC
>DAHUXF010000412.1:286-3252 GCA_027307295.1 Acidobacteriaceae bacterium | reverse complement strand
CGGTTCGTCTCTGCTGCTGTAACGCATGGGCCAGAGTGGTTGTCAGGCATATCTTTGCGAGGTTTGCTGCTTTCATCACGATTGCCGAAAAAACAGTTCAACGCTGCTGGCCCAAGTTGAAGCTGCAAGCCTTGCGAGATCTGGTTCGCCTGGAAAATGTTGTTGCGGTTCAAACCCCCGGTGATTCTGCCGGCTGGAGAAATCCTGATGGCCGTTGACCGCGCGGCCGCGGCATTCTCCGCGATAATCTTATTTTCAACCATCGTAGCGGCGGTGACATTGCCCTGAAGTATGAGCCCGGTAACCCCCGCTTTGTCGATTTGTACGGTGTTACCTGCCAGGCTGAAATTCGAGTATGTTCCTCCGCCGCCGATCACGAATCCATACTTGCGCGGATGGATGACCTGTGTGCGTTCTATCCGCACGCCATTATTCGCCAGGCTATCAATGTTGAATCCATATTCCGTATTGACTGCGGTGTTGTCATGAAACCATACTGGCCCCATGGACCAGCCGCCATATCCAATCTGGTAGCCATCCACCATATTATTCCGTACTTCACCAACGGCGTTGGCCACGGCAATGGCCGTGCCTAGCCCGCCGCTAAAATCAGTCATGGTAACGTTTTCAATGATGTTTCCTGCGTTATCAGAAGGCGGCACGCCCTGTCGCACAGAGTAAATCCATACAGGAAAAGTTTCATATTTTACGTTGATGCTTCCCACTTCTCCGGCTGCATGGATGACCTTAACGTTGTGGATCCAGTTGCCGCCGTAGTTGGACCGCAAATGGATGGCTTCAAGGTTCAGCGCTTTCACGCCGTTCTGCCGGGCAATGCTCTTCAATTCCGGAAAGTTCGCGTCCACCGTCAGATCGGAAATCTCGATTCCTGAAGCATCGTCAGAGTTGGTGCTGAAGACCGTATTCATGCCCGTATCCAGCGGATAGTTGCGCTGGTCATTCGGATCGGTCATCCGCAGGTATGCGCTGAGTTGCAGGGTCGTCTTGTCCTCGCCCTGGCCATGGACCTTCCAGCCTTTGCCCAGCGTGAATCCTTCCTGCGTCTTGTGCGGAACGCCAATTAAAAAATCGTAACTGCCTTTGGTGCGAAAGACTCCCGGCCCAAGGCAAACAAGCAGGTTTTCAGTTTTGGCGATGGGCCTGGCGGCGCTGGTGCAGCCTTCAGAGTAGCAGCGCAAAATGGAGTCGAATCTGGCAGGAGTGCTGCCGTCACGGGCATCAGCCATGGACGTACCTGATCCGTCATTGCCATTGCGGAGAGCAATAAAGATGCGGCTGGCTCCTTTGGGCAATACCGCTTCAGAAGAGCAACCGGCAGCCGCCGCCTTGCTTTGCCCCGGCGTTTTCTGCCCATGACCGGCGGCGTGATTTGCGCCCTGTGCGACCTTTACATGACACAGCAGGGCCGCCGCGCATAAAAGCAGGGTAGTACGTTGTCTAAACATGGTTCAACTTCTCCATGATTTTGCGGGTAAGCCCCGTCAGCGGCAAGCGATGAAGGGAGTGGAACGAAGTCCATCGGCTTCCTTGCACTTTGCCAGGGCTAGCCGCGTGCACCAGGACCGTATAGTCCGTGGTAGTGATCGAATGCCGCAGCTTAAGCAGTGGTTCAGTCTCAACGCTCAGGTCAATATCCAAAGCAGGCAACTCCCACATGCCCGGCATGAGCGAATGGTGTTTTGCGCGCTGTTGCAGCAGCACACTGCCGTTCCTGCGGACCAGCGCATAGCGCACAATCGCCTTTCGCCGCGATGCCTTGGGAGTTTTTGCCAATGGGCCGCGTGAACCACAAAGTCCGGAAACTGGACATTGTGTACACAAAGGCTGTCCGGGAAGACAGACCATGGCACCCAGCTCCATCATGGCCTGATTGAAGTCGCCTGCCCGCCGGCGGTCCAGAAGGTCCCCGGCAATCCGCCAGTAATCTTCTTCAGCTATGGGGTGTTCAGCGATGGCTTGCGATGAATTTCCTTGGCCGGTGCACAACCGCTCCACCACCCGCTTTACGTTGCCATCCACCACAGCCGCAGGCTCTCCAAAAGCGATGCTGGCCACAGCCGCCGCCGTGTATCGTCCAACGCCGGGAAGTTCCACCAGTTCGGCTGCTGTACGCGGAAATTTTCCCCGGCTTACAACCTGTTTGGCCGCTCCATGCAACGCACGGGCGCGGCGGTAATATCCCAAACCGCTCCAGGCCGCCAGCACTGTACTTTCGCGGGCCCGCGCCAAGATCGCAGCTGAGGGAAACTGCTTTACAAATTTGATGTACCGATCTTCCACCACAGCTACCCGAGTCTGCTGCAACATGATTTCAGAAACCAGGATGCGGTAAGGATCACGCTCGCCCCGCCACGGCAGCTTGCGCTGGTGCTGGTCAAACCATTGCAGAAGGAGCCGGCGAAATTTCGCTGCGTGGCCCACCCCGGACGCTACTCGCCGTGAAGACATACTAAGAAGAATTGTAGCCGAGCCGCCTGCCTTTTTTACTGCGGCTTTACTACTGGTTCTGGATGGGAGTGAGTGACGTTGCTGTGAGCATCCAGCGTGTTTTAATGTCCTGCCATATGGAAACAACTCTCAGCCCATCGGGTACCGCTGCATGGCCGGGCGCAGCCTGCATCTGGAGGATGTAAGTCACTTTCATGTCAGGGCCTTCCGGTTGCACCACTATTTCACCGATAGAAAACTCACCGTTAGGCGCGCCTTTCCAGTAGTCAACCCATCCTGAACGGTCAAGCGACCTGCCTTCCGCTGTTACGCCGATGAAGGTGGATGTAAGATGGCGCTCCACACCGCTCCAATCTTTTTCCTGGACCGCCTTCCATATAAGGCGCTCATGCTGCTCCGCTCCGGTAGCATTGGCCCATGCAGGGTGCTTCGGATCTCCGGCACAGCCAATAAGGAACACGCACACCGTCAATACGATCAACAAACGCATACAGCAG
>DAHUXF010000412.1:0-276 GCA_027307295.1 Acidobacteriaceae bacterium | reverse complement strand
TCACAAAGGAGAAAAGAGAAACATAGAAGAATCGCATGGGACCAGTCCCCATCTTCGGCATGGAGCCCCGACCAAAAACTTGAGGGCCGCCAGACATTTTTCTCCTGGTGGCCCTCTTGTAGATCAATGTTTGAGTCGGCTTCTTAGTCGCCGAAGACTTCTTCTTTCTTCTCTTCAGTGGCCTTGGGCGCTGCTGGAGCAATTGCACCCAGCGGAATGAACCCGCCCTGCGGCTTGGGCTCTTTCAGGATGTGCTCGCGGTAAAGAGCTTCCATG
>DAHUXF010000411.1 GCA_027307295.1 Acidobacteriaceae bacterium | reverse complement strand
ATCGCCACCTTTAAGCAGAACATTGATCTGTATGCAATGGAGAACAATCCCTTCATCTTTAACCTGCCGCCCACGCTTGACCATCTGCGCTTGCTGTTCGGAGAAACCAGGTTTCTGCGTTGGCTTGGAAATACTGCGCTGGTAGGCGGGATTGTGGTGGTCATCACTTTGTTGCTGTCACTGCCAGCAGCCTACGCGCTGGCGCGCCTGACCGGACGCTGGGGCGAACGCCTGGGCATCGGCATCTTTCTGACCTATCTGGTTCCACCGACGCTGCTTTTCATTCCCTTGTCCCGCGTGATCGCCATTCTGGGGCTGCAAGATACGATCTGGTCTCTGGTGCTTGTTTACCCCAGCGTGACGGTCCCATTTTCCATCTGGCTACTGATGGGCTTCTTCAAGTCGATACCCAAAGAACTGGAAGACGCCGCCATGGTGGACGGGCTTACACGCTTTGGCGCGTTTGTCCGGATGGTTGTTCCCATCTCCCTTTCCGGCATTCTTACGGTGGTCATTTTCACGTTTACCCTGGTTACGCAGGAGTTTGTTTACGCGCTGACCTTCATCTCGCCGGAATCGCAACAGATGGTAGGTGTGGGAATTCCAATTTTTCTCGTCCGTGGCGACGTTTACTTCTGGGGATCGCTGATGGCTGCCTGTCTGGTTGCCAGTTTGCCTATTGCTTTCGTTTATAACCTGTTTCTTGATCGCTTTATTGCCGGCTTTACCGTGGGTGCGGTAAAGGGTTAAGCACCCGGCGCTGTGGGCTACAAAATGCTTGACAGATCAGCTTGTTCAGCGGAAAGTTATCGCGCACTTTTGTGCCTCAAATCGTCTGCAAATGGCCCGGAGGTTTGGTGCGTTAGCGCTATCGACGTAGGCCCAAGAAGTTCTCAATTCAGGAGAAACTGATGCCGACTTGGACACAAGTTTATGACCCCTTTGGACACTGGTGGCTCTCTGCCCTGGTGGCAGCACTCCCGATTATCGTTCTGTTTACACTAATGGCCGGACTGCGCGTCAAGCCCCATTGGGCGGCCCTGGCAGGAGCAGGCACGGCTGTCCTGGTGGCTCGCTATGCCTTTACCATGCCGTTCTCACTCGCTGGCGGAAGCTTTCTGTATGGCGTAGCCACCGGCCTGATGAACATTGTCTGGATTGTGGTTGCGGCAGTTTACCTCTATGACATTTCCGTGAGCACCGGCGATTTTGAAGTCATGAAATCGTCCGTGGCCGGTATTACCGCTGACAGACGCCTCCAACTCCTGTTGGTGGCCTTCTGTTTTGGAGCGTTTATTGAAGGCTGCGCCGGATTCGGTTCTCCCGTGGCGATTGCAGGCGCATTCATGATCGGCCTGGGTTTCAAGCCGTTTCACGCTGCGGCCTTGAACCTGATTGCCAATACCGCGCCGGTGGCCTGGGGCGCAATTGGAACTCCCGTGCACATGCTGGCCACGGTGACGTTGCTGCCCGAGGCTGACATGAACGCCATGATCGGGCGCATCCTGCCCTATACGGCCGTGATTGTGCCTTTCTGGCTGGTGCGCGCCATGGTCCCGTGGAAGGAAACGTTTGAAGTCCTTCCCGCCATCCTTGTCGTTGGCGTTTCTTTTGCATCGATGCAATTTGCCTGGTCAAACTATATGGACAGCAACCTGGTGGACATTACTGCCGGCCTGTTCTCTCTGCTCTGTACGGTGCTGTTCCTTCTCTTCTGGAAGCCGAAGAGGATTTGGCGCTTTGAAGAAGATGGCGGGCCGATTGCCGGCACACCGGCAGGGAAAGGCGTTGCCAACATTTCCGGCGGCTCCAATGGGCCAGAAATCCATACGTATTACTTTGGAAGAACATTTCAGGCATGGCTGCCATTTCTCATTCTTTCTGTGTTCGTCTTTTTGTGGGGATACAAGCCGGTAAAAACCTGGATGAACGTGAACACCACGCCGGCCTTTTTGACTGCAGACGGCAAACCCAGAGGCGGATGGGACACTCCCATCCACAACAAAATTTCGCGCGACAAGCCTGTAGTGGGCAAACCAACGCCGGAAGGCGCGCGCTTCCCGTTCATCTGGCTCTCAGCCACCGGGACAGGCTGCTTTCTGGCCGCGGTTGTGGGTGGCACGATCCGGGGAGTCAATCCCATTAAGCTGCTGAAGCTGTTTGGACATACTTTGTTCCGAATGCGCTGGGCGGTGCTGGCCATTTCCGCCATGCTGGGATTGGGGTTTGTTACCAGATACTCGGGTACTGACGCCGTCTTGGGACTGGCATTCACGCATACCGGGTGGTTCTTCCCGTTCTTTGGGACGTTCCTGGGATGGCTGGGTGTGGCGCTTACGGGGAGTGATACATCGTCCAATGCTCTGTTCGGCAGCTTGCAGAGAATCACAGCCCAGCAACTTGGCCTGGACCCTGTGCTGATGACCGCCGCCAACAGCGCCGGCGGCGTGATGGGCAAGATGGTGGACGCGCAATCCATCACCATTGCAACGTCTGCCACGAACCAGGTGGGTAATGAAGGCGTCATCTTCCGATTCGTGGTGTGGCACTCAGTTGCTCTCGGCGCTATTGTTGGAGTGATCGTGATGCTGTATGCCTACGTTGCGCCGCACCTGGTGCCGCACGGTATCAAACTGCTGTCACAGTAAAATCGGAGAGCATTTCCAAACACAAGCACACCGCTGGAAACGGCGGTGTTTGTGTTTGTGTCACGGATCGGAGCATGGTCAGCCACAGATTTTGCGCAGATCGAGAAAGAGATTGGCCGCGAATCAACGCGAAAAGCGCGAATCTATAGCAGTCCAACCAGCGATTTTTCGCTCAAGCATGTTTTCTCTTTGCCTCTGTGCCTTTGCGGCTCTGGGGTAGATGTTTGTTTTGGCGCTTCGCAGCCCTTTTCCTTGCCTCGTGCTTGCATTGGGCGAAAACGTCATATCGTGCCTGGTTACGTGTTGCATGTCGGACACAGCAACATTGGAACCGCTCGAAAGTAAATCGGTGAACGTCTCTCAGTTCGGACGGGCTGAAGGAACTTCCCTGATAAAATGGTTGGGAAAACCTGCCGCCGGAGAGGTGGCCGAGTGGTTGATGGCTCCGGTCTTGAAAACCGGCATACCCGAAAGGGTATCGGGGGTTCGAATCCCTCCCTCTCCGCCATTACTTTAGTTATCTAGCACTTGCAGTGGGCTCCTACCTACACTCATACCACAAGCGGAGGAAGCCCCTTGCGCCGAGTCAAGGTAAATCTCACTAAATACATCC
>DAHUXF010000410.1 GCA_027307295.1 Acidobacteriaceae bacterium | reverse complement strand
CTGCTGATTACTTATCGTGAAACCGGCGCGCTGCTGGCCGGCGACCTGGAGAAAAAGATGGAGCGATACGTTGCCGCCGAATCACCACGCGCTGACCTTCTCAAAGTAGCTCATCACGGCAGCGCAACTTCCACTACTCCGGAGCTGCTGGCTGCTGTGCGTCCACGCTTTTCAGTAATTTCTGCGGGATACCACAATGCCTTCGGCCATCCGCGCCGCGAAGTGCTTGCACGTCTTCAGGCGGCGCACGTCAAGACCTACCGCACGGACATGGTTGGACTGGTCACATTTCTTCTTGACGGAAAAAACGTGGAAGCATTCGTGGGTCCGCACTTGGACTAACGTGAAGTCAGGCAACCTGGCAGTCTGCTTAAGACTGCTGCTCCTGATCGTCTTCCGGGGCGGCGTTGTTCTTGAAATCGGCAATCACCTGCCGCGCTTCTTCTCCCTGAGCAGGATTCACGCGCACGGAGAGTCCTCCCACGCCAGGCAGCACATCCTGGGGCGCTTGAAGGTTAGCAATGATTGAGTTAATCCCGGCAGAAGTGAGCAACCCTTGCACTACCATTGCCTCCGATTCCTGCAATGTATCAAATACTTCCACAAGTTCCGGATCGGCTTGCGGCTTCGTGTTCATGGCAACGCCTCCGCGTAAACTTTCTGTACAGCTCATTATGGCAGATTTTTATCCGCGAGGCGCGGTCGAGCAACGCGGAGATAGAGCAGCGCGAATACTTTCACTTCTTGTCAATGCGCTGCAAGATGAGGGTAAGCGTTCCCCATGCCATTCGTGCGCGCATTTGTACAGGGACACGGGCTGCGTCGTCAGAGTACCAGATCAGGATCTTCCCTTTGTCTTTCAGCAGGCCTGTGGCGGTTTCCGGTTGGACGCGGATAGCATTAAATGTCCCGGCTGGAGTCTTGATCTGCTCTCGCGCTTCCACCTTGACGTTGACCATCACTGCCGGCCCGCCGTCACTCAACGGGAAGCTATAGGTCATTCCTTGTTGCAAAGGCAGCGATGCCACGTAATAAACCGCCGAGAGCATGTCCGTAACGCAGTTGGGGATAGCATGCTCTTCATGCTTGCTCTCGTTCTTCTTGATATTTTTTTGGTCAAAAATTGTTTTGCCATGCTGCGAGTCAAAAGCAATGTTCGTATCAACCCTGCGGAACCCCTCTTCAACATGCCGGGCAGTGCTGCGCGAACAGAAAGTTCCTGAATCGAAAAATGATTCAAAGCTGTCCTGCACATGGTAGAGCAGGGCAACCGTCCCCGTTGCGTCGGCTGTTCCCACCACTCGGGTTTCCTGCCCTGCTTTTTCCATGCGCAGTGTGGCCATGCCAGCGTTGAAGATGCGCCACTCTGCACCGTAAACGTATGTCTCCCCAAGCGGGAACTGGTACTCAGGACGCGGCCGGGCCAGGGTGGGAGCGCTCATGACTGCTTTTTCGGGCACTGTTTCCGGCGTGGGCGTGGGAGATGCCGCAGGAAGGCCTTTTCTGCTTTGCGCAGAAACAGGCGGCAGGCCGGCAAACATCATGATTACAATCAGGCCGTTGCGAAATGGAATCAATGGCGTACCAGAGTCATCTTCAGAATTAATGCACACATCATCAGAAAAGCACCCACAGCGGCATTGTATTCGCGATGGCGCAGATAAAGATCAGCGGAGAATCCCTGCCCGCCGGCGTCCAGGCCATCTCCCGATCGATACGCCGTCAAACGCGGCAGAAGACGCGGGACCTGACTGGCATACCGATCATAGCCCGGAAATGTGCTCCGCAGGTATTTCTCCTCCGCCATGATAACTGGCAAATACACAAAGACAAACATGGCCAGCGTACCAGCGGCAATCCAGATATTACGGGCAGCCACAAGAAAGCCAAGAGCAATCAGAATCGATCCGAGATAGAGCGGGTTTCTGGAGTAGGCATACGGCCCCGTTGTGGCCAGTTCGGCATTTTTGCGAATATGGCCCGATGCGGAAGCGCGCACTGCAATCCCGGCAACCACAAGAATTGCTCCTGCGCAAAGCGATGTCCACGTGGGCCGGGCGAACCAGAAATAAGCCACTGCAAATGCAAAACCCAACGGCACGCGGGAGCGGGTTGCCATCCGTGACCAGCTAGGCATGGCTGCTCCCAAGCAGATGCCGGGCTGCGGAGATTACGTCTTCCGCGCTGATCTGCAGCAATCCTGCTTCAATTTCCTGGTGGTGTGACATTGTTGTCTGGCTTTCCGGATGACGCAACGTAATCGCATGCGTTCCAAACGGCCCGGTGCGGCCTGGATCAGTTGGCCCGTACAATCCAACCACAGGAATTCCTAAAGCAGCGGCCAGATGCAGTGGCCCTGTATCGCCCCCCAGAAAGATGCGCGCCCGCCTGGTCAAAGCGGTAAGTTGTCCTATGCTGCACTGTAAATGGAAAGCATGGCCTCCACTCGCCTGCACCACTTGATTCGCGATTGCAGCTTCATCTCCTGATGCGTTCACCAGCGTCTTAATATTGTGCCTGGCGAGTGCCCGTGCCACTTCTCCAAATCTCTCAGGCGGCCACTGCTTGGCGCCCCAGCCCGCGCCCGGATTCATCATGGCAAAGCTGGCAATGCCCAGGCGCGCAATTTCTGCATCTGCCCAACTCTCCGCCGCCGGATCAAAAGGAAGCTGAGGCGGGGATAAGTTCAGACCATGGCCGTTCAGCTGGGACTTTAACGCCTGCGCAGCCAGTGTGCGGTTCTGCTCAATCACATGCTCTCCGCACCGAGAAAATTTTTGCTGATAAAAAAAACGCGCCGCCGATTCGCGAGGGTCCTGAAATCCGGCAATGTTTGCGGCGTTTCCCATGCGCGCAAAAAGACCGGACTTGATGGCGCCCTGGAAATCCACGGCTACATCGTATTCGATCTTTCTTACGCGCCTCAATGCTCCCAGAATTTCTGCCGTGGCGCTGGGCCGGAAAAAATTCCTGCGCCAGCGTTTTGTATCGACCGTGTGGATGTTATTGACGACCGGCTTCTGCGCGCTCACTGCGTTTGGGTTGGCTTTGCGTCCGGGCGCAGTCAGCAGTTCTGACCATTTCTCTTCCACCAGCCAGCCGATCGTCGCATCGGGAAGCGCCTCACGCACGGCGGTGACCGCCGGCAGGTTGACCGTCAGGGCGTTGACGATTGTATAGGTGGTCAGCAGCTCGGCGAGCGTGCCGCCCGGATGGCCGGACGCCGCCTCGCGGCTCAAGTCGACATAAGCCTCCCCACGGTCGGTGACGAACAC
>DAHUXF010000040.1 GCA_027307295.1 Acidobacteriaceae bacterium | reverse complement strand
CAAAGCACAGCCTGTCCCTCCGATCTTTCAGCCGGAGGTTGCGGCTCGCGCCATCTATTATGCCGCGCATCATCCCCAGCGCCGCGAGTATTACGTTGCGTGGACCACGGTGAAAGCCATCGTCGGCAACAAGCTTTTACCGTCACTGGGGGATAGATACCTGGCACGCACAGGCTACGACGCACAGCAACACGACGGCCTTCAAGATCCCAACCGTCCGAACAATCTGTGGGAACCGCTCCCTGGCGATCACGGAGCCCATGGAACATTTGACGATCTTGCCCACTCATCCAGCGTTGAACTGTGGATCACGACCCATGCCAAGTGGCTGGCGTTCGCGGCAGGATTGATTACGCTAGGTGCGCTGGCGACTCCAAGGTTGGCCAAACCTTTGAAGAAGTCATGGCTAGAATCGCAGCGCGTAGCCTGATATATGACAAGAACGAGGTGGGAGCCAAAACCTGCAACGATCCAACGCACAACGGTTCCAAGTTGGGTGTGGCTGGCTTTGTAAGTGACTGAAAAGAATGGCTCCTCAGGTAGGACTCGAACCTACAACCCTCCGGTTAACAGCCGGATGCTCTGCCATTGAGCTACTGAGGAGTGGGCAAATCAGCCGCCTCAGAATGATGGCGGCGATTGACTTTTGTCCTTATCAAAATACCACGCATTTGCCGCTTTTAGCAATTTCGCAAATCGACGCAAATGCCATCTCTGCGGCAACCCATTAATACGGCATACCGATGCCGGATATGCCTTTCGGGAGCACTACCGCAGGGCGTGGGAGAATATTTGGTACTTTGCTATTTGTGGACCCGCTGTGATGAATATTTGGAAACCCTGAAGTAACGCGGAGAGTTTAGATATGCCAGAGTTGAAACCGCCGCAGGCCAAGATTGCCATGGTGCTGGACGATTACCATGGTGTCAAGGTCAGCGATCCATATCGTTGGCTGGAAGATTCCAGCTCGCCGGAGACGCAGCGCTTTGTCCGGGAAGAAAACGCATACACGCGCTCCGTACTGGAGCGTGTGGATGGCCGCGAAAAGTTGCGGGAGCGCATTGATAAGCTCCTTACCATTGGCCGCGTGGGAGCGCCACGCGTGGGCGGCAAGCGGTATTTCTATGAGCGGCGGGATGGACGGCAAAACCAGGCTGTCATTTACGTGCGCGAAGGCGTAAATACAAACGCGGGCGCGAACACAAACCAGAACGCGGACACACGGGAAGACGCTTACAAGGACACAAATGCCAATGGCATGCCGCCCTCTTCTTCTTCTGCGCGCTCAGATGGCCCGCCGGGGCAGCCCGCCGCGTCAGGGCAGGCAGTTTCAGCCATCATGCCGCATACAGCCGTCATACCCTCCCATTCAAGTGACCGGGCCTTGATTGACGTTAACGCGCTCTCGCCCGATGGGACCATTGCGCTGGACTGGTGGTATCCGTCAGATGACGGCAGGTACGTTGCGTTTGGGACATCGGCCAATGGATCAGAGTTGAGCACGTTGCAGGTAATTGAGGTTGAAAGCGGGCGGCTTCTGGCGGAAAAAATTGAACGCACGCGCGCCGCCAGCGTGGCCTGGTTGCCGGACAGTTCAGGTTTTTACTATACCCGCTATCCGCAACCGGGAGACGTGCCGGCGGGCGAAGAGATGTACAACCGCAAGGTTTTCTTTCACCGCTTGAGCGCCGTCAACGCAGACGGCCGTCAGGACCCGCTTATCTTCCCTGCTGAAGGCGAATCGCTTGACCCGCAGCACTGGCCGAATATTGTTCTGTCTCCGGATGGCCGGTGGTTGCTGGTGGAAGTGAGCCAGGGCTGGACGAAGTCCGATCTTTATCTCAAAGACCTTCATCTCAACGACCTTCATCTCAACGACCTGCGTCTCAAAGGCGTTTCGGAAAAAAGCGGCCATTGCGGAAATAACAGTGGTTTTGTTCGCGTGAGCAACGGAGAAAATTTTCTCTACCATGGCGAAATTCTGGAGGACCAGCTTTATATCACCACCAATGAAGGCGCGCCACGCTTCCGTGTGTTCAAGGTGCACTGCGCTCAGCCGCAACGTTCGCACTGGAAGGAAATCATTGCCGAATCAGACGCTGTGATTGAAGGCCATGCCACCATCATCAGCGGGAAGCTTTTTGTCCACACCATCAGGAATGCCATGTCACAGCTCAGGACCTTCACGCTTGAAGGCAAGCTGGCGGCAGATGTTCCGATGCCGGCGCTGGGCAGCATCTTTGATCTGGGTGGAAGCTGGAACAGCCCAACAGGATTCTTCGGCTTTATTTCTTATGCAATTCCTCCCACCGTGTACCAGGTAAATGCAGATGGCACATGGAAAGAATGGGCGCGGGTCGAATCGGGCATTGATCCCCAGCGCTACCAGGTGGAGCAGCTCTGGTTCAACTCCAAAGACGGCACGCGGCTGCCGATGTTTGTGGTGAGCAGAAAAGATATGGCCAGAAATGGCCGCAACCCGGCGTTGCTCTCCGGTTATGGGGGATTCAATGTGGGACGCACACCTTTCTTTAACCGCAACGTGATGCTGCTGCTGTTGGAGCAGGGCGGCGTTTATGCAGACGTGCAGTTGCGCGGCGGCAATGAATTTGGCGAGGAATGGCATCGCAGCGGCATGCTGGAGCAGAAACAAAATGTCTTTGATGATTTCATTGCCGCCGCCGAGCACCTGGTTGCCGAAAAGTACACAGACAAAAACCACCTGGCAATTCAGGGCGGCAGCAATGGCGGTCTGCTGATGGGCGCAGCGCTCACGCAAAGGCCCGATCTCTTTCAGGCCGTTGTATGCCAGGTCCCCCTACTGGACATGCTGCGCTACCAGCAATTCCAGATCGCAAAACTATGGATTCTCGAGTACGGCACGTCGGACGATCCAAAGCAATTCGCCTATCTCCATGCTTACTCGCCCTACCATCACATCAAAGCGGGGACGGTGTATCCCGCCATTCTCTTCATGACGGCGGAAAGTGATACGCGGGTAGACCCAATGCATGCGGTGAAAATGGCGGCGCGCTTACAGGCTGAAGCAGCGAATGGGCCGGAGCGGCCAATCCTGTTGCGCGTGGACGCAAAGGCCGGGCATGGCGTGGGCAAACCGATTACGAAACTGGTGGACGATGCCGTGGATGTCTGGAGCTTTTTGTTTTGGCAGCTCGGCGTCCGGCTGTGATCAGCCAAACCTGGCAAGAGTTCTGAAGCGAATCGAACGCCTGGCAGCCGGTCAGCTGATGTTGAGAGGCTGAGTCAGCCGGAAGCCAAGCCGGCGTTCAGGCACAAACCCTACTTCTTTCTTGCCGGTGGCGTAGGCAGCCGCAGTACCGCCTGTTGCTCCGGCAACCGACCCAACGGCAGCACCCTTGCCACCGCCGATGAGCGCGCCCAGCAGCGCTCCTCCGCCTGCGCCTCCGCCGATGAAAGCGAGATTACGCTTTTTGTAACTGCCGCCGCTGACAAAGACGCTGTTGGTCTGTAGCGGTATAGATTTTCCATTCAACATCATCGTGGAAAGCGTAATGCGCAGATAGCCGGCATGATTCAAATGTCCTGATTCGCGCACGCCGACAACGGTGCCGACTACAGCCGTCCCTTGAGGGGCAAGTATCTGGCCATCAACCATCAAAGGCTCGTCCAGCACCGCGGCAAAGTTCTGGCCGGACTGCGCCGTGGAACTGGAGATGGATTGCTGCAACCGTACATAAACCGGAGTGTTTGCCGGGACCACTAACGGCTTGCTTTCCACAAACGGCAATTGCTGCTGCGCGTCCGCATCCATGCCGGGAGGCCGGGCGCCGACACTGCATCCCGCCGC
Source organism: Acidobacteriaceae bacterium (assembly GCA_027307295.1). Classification (GTDB taxonomy): domain Bacteria; phylum Acidobacteriota; class Terriglobia; order Terriglobales; family Acidobacteriaceae; genus Angelobacter. The sequence continues at coordinate 9,212 of DAHUXF010000040.1, read as the reverse complement.
GAATATCACAATCAGCGGCAGGGGCAGCAACAAGACGTTCTTAAGATTCCGGCCATCCATGGGAACTCCAGCAAATGTAGAAAGTGCTAATGAGCTTTAATGCAAGAAAGATGCCAATGGAAAACATTATTTTTCTTAGGGTTACCAAGGAGGACGGCGAAGGTAAAGTGTAGTTTTTACCTGTTTGCAAGGCAGGCATGGGCAACCAAGACAATCACAGAAAGAAACTACGGATGGTAAGAATGCACTTAAAAAGCTGTTATCGTGAACCGGTTTGGGGGCCTGTTTCAATGCCCGCAGTTACTTCCGGCTGGACCACAACTCCATCAAAGTCTGTGGTGGCCAGGATGCGTCCCCGGGCCACATGTATATTGCGCAGTTGCCAGCCTGCGGATATAGCATTCCATGTCTGGGCGTTATCAGAAGATTCAAAGACGTTGTTCGAAGCCGGGCTTGTCACCAGGATGCGGTGATGGTCCTCGTCAAACTGAACGGAGAGAACATTCTCAAACGGCAGCGATGTAATCCGCCTCCAGGAATTGCCCTCGTCTGTGCTGCGAAAGAGCCCGGAGAATGCCGCCACCCAGATTTCCCCGGCGCTGTTCACTGCCACTTCATTGATGAACAAATTCGAATGGATAGGTTTGGAGGGCAGCCAGCTCTCGCCGCCATTGAATGAAACTGCGATGGCATTGCGGCTGGCAGCCACCGCCGTATTTCCCGCAACGTTAAGACTGATGGGATTGATCACGCCGGGCAGATATTCCCTGCGCCATGTGTCACCGGAATCCGCGCTGACAAACAAACCAGCGGAAGTTGCGGCAATCCAGCGGCGAGGCGTCAGTTCCAGCATGCTCACTCGTGGATTCAGGTCGGCAGGCCGGGCCAATGGCGCTGATACCTTCTTCACGGACGCGGCTGCCGGCCTGTGGACAAGAAGAGGATTGCCGGCGGTCCATTGGGCAGCATTGGGCTTGAGTTGAAAGATGCCGTGGTCTGTCCCTGCGATCAATGAATCGTCACTCGCCTGGCGAAGAACGAAAATGTCGTGCCCATCCAGGCCTTCGCTCATCTGCTTCCATGTGTGTCCGGAATCGCGGGAGATAAATACGCCGCCATATTCCCGGTCATTGAGCACGCCGGCATAGAGAGTGGCACTGTCATTGCGGTCAACCAGAAGAGCGGCGGCCTGGCGATGCGTGAACCCGCGATTGGAAGCTGTGAAGGCCACACCACCGTCATCACTGGCCAGCACGCCGCCACGGTCCGTGGCCAGCAGAACATGCGAGGGACGCCCTGGGTCTACCAGAACGTCATTCACCACAATGTTGGCTCCGGTCATGCGTTTCCAGGTAGCTCCGGAATCCACCGTCTTCCACAGGCCTTCCGTTGTTCCGGCATAAACAATGTTGTGATTTGAGGGGTCCATCCGCAACATGCGCGTGCGCCGCGCAGAGTATGGAATGCCCTGAATTTTACGGAACAGCGCGCCGGCGGATTCACTGCGGTAAATGCCCGAACACGCGCTCATGAAAACGTGCGCAGGCTGGATGGAATCGATGATGATAGAGAAAACATCGGAATCATCAATCACGCCGGTCTTGATGTTGTGCCAGCTCAGCCCGCCATCCTCGGTCTTCCAGGGCAGATGCCATGTGCCTGCGTAGATTACGTCAGGGTTCACAGGATCAATGGCGAGGGATTCAATGTTCTTGATCTCCGCGTGGTTTTCCGGAGAGATGCGTTTCCAGGAACGTCCGCCATCGCGGCTGCCATAAATTCCATCCAGAGCGCCCACCACCAGCACCCTTGGGTTGGAAGGAGCCAGGCTGAGCGCGCGGAGCGATTTGCCGTGCAGGTCAGGGACAATTTCCCATGTCTTACCCGCATCTCTGCTGCGGAAGAGATCGCCATCGCTATTCGGCAGCTGGGCATTCCAGGCAGCAACAAATATGTTCCTGGGATCAATGGGATCAATCACGATATGGTCAAGCACCATCTCCGCCGCACTGCCCAGGCGCGCCAGTCGCGACCAGCTTGTTCCGCTGTCAAGGGAGAGATAAAGATTGCCCGCGCTGGTGCCCAGGAAAATACGTTCAGGATTTCTGGGATCGTAGGCCAAGCTGCGGACCGAGCCGCCGTCAGGACCAACCGGCTGCCACGGCTGCTCCGCCGTAAGAGCAACGGAAGCCAGCAGCAGAATGGCCAATATAGATATCTTTTTCATGACACGCGTCAAGCGCAAAACAGGCGCTCCCACGCCCGCTCTGGGATGAGATTGCCACGTTTGATTTTGGGCCGACAAGTTACTGAAGGGCAAGAAGATTTAAAAGAAGTGTTGCACAAATGCGTCCACTCCGTAGCCCCTTTACCAGCCGTAAAATCAGGGCCGTTTTCCCGGGATTTCCACGGTAATGACGCGCAGTAGAATCTGCGTCCCGGATTCAAGCTTCACATTGTCTGTATTTGAGACAATTACCGGACCTGGCGTGCTGGCGCTGGGAGCAGTATTCAGGCTCAAACCTTTTATTCCCCTCACGCCTTCCGGCATGCCGAGACTCAGCGGTGTACCTGCGGAAGATGTCCCCAGAAGCACCCCGGAAGACGCTAATGATGCATTGGTGGCCGTGGATTGCTTGACCGTGAATGGCGTCTGCGCGGTTGTAATATCGCCGGAGCCGATTGCCGGAGAACCGCTGTTGTTCATTCCACGGTTTGACGGGGATGAACTCGAACGCCCCATCGCCATAGGACCGGACTCGCGCGTTCCACCAATCATGGAGGGTGGCAGCATTTGTGATGGCTGGTCCACGCGCGAAGGCATGATAGCTGGCGGCGCTACGGCCTGCACTACAGCCTTGAAAGCGATCGTACGAAATTGTTTCAGCAGTATCCTGTCAAAAACAATGCCCAGGCGCGATTCCGGATGGCCCTGATCGCGCACGCTGACCTCAGTCACGTGGCCCATCAGCCCTGTGTCCACTGGAATGACTACCTTGCCGTGTGACACCACATCCTGCGTGACCGTAGCTTTGATTTTGTCTCCAGGCTTTAGTTTCTTAGCTTTAAGAGATCTGTTCAGTTCCACCAGCATGAAAGAATTTTTTGATTGTGCGCTGGCCGCTGGAGCTGCGGCAGGCGCCAATGGCTTCACATCAGCGTTTTGGTGCGCGGGAGCAGCCGGTGAAGAGGCTTGCGGGTGCGCTGGCGGTCTTTCATCCTGCGTTAAAGGGCAAGACAATGCATTCGGACCCAACAGCCATACCGAAAACAAAACAGCGGCAGCTACAACCCAGTGTCTCTTCATTCCGATCCTCGCACTTGGAAAAGCATTTGCCTTATGAGCACAAATGTTCCAACTATTGTGCGCCTTCCCACAGCAAAGATAAATGACAAACGCCCTGGGTTTGCGGATAAGCCCGCCCCGTTGTATAGAAAAATAGAACGCGGCCAGCTCCAATATGGGAAGGCCGGAGCATAAAGCCCCGGCCTTAAGAACTAAGCTCTTTATTCTTAAGCTCTTTACTTCTAATGAGCGGTAGCCGCCGCTGCACCTGTGACTTGCAAGATTAACTGGGTACCACTATCCAGTTTTACGTTATGGCTGGCAGAGCTGACTACAGAGCTTTGTGCATTGGCTCCGGCTCCCAGAGCGTTGCTGAGAGCAAGGCCCTGCATCCCAACCACTCCCTGGCTGGTGCTGTTGAGTGTGCCGTTCACAGCGCCATTGGCTGACGCGCCCACGGCTCCTGTGGCCGAACCAGCCACGTTACCAGTTGTGTTCCCCACGGTGCGTCCTGCGGAACCAAGCGTGGAAGTTACGCCACCCACAGCGCCGCCCATGGGAGCAACTCCGCCGCCTGTCCGGCCGCCACCCATGGCGCTGCCACCTGTGCCCATGCCGGAACCCAGGTTGCTCTGCTCATCCCCGGCCACTGCCAGGGCCGCCTGCGCTGGTGGGGCCAGGGCCTGGATGGCTCCGTTGAAGGAGAGTTCCTGTCCGCCTTTTGTCTCCGCCTTATCGAAAATAATACCGAGCCTGGATTCGGCGTTGCCGTTGCCCCTGGCCTGCGCCTCAGTCACATGACCCACCAGCTTTGACCCTCGCGGTAAAACTACCTTGCCGTCTGACTTCACATCCTGAGTAAGTTTGGCCGTAACCGGGTCTCCTGGTTTGGCCTTTTTCGCGTCGACCGGCTTTGTCAGTTCGGCCTGCAGCGTGGTGCCGCTGGCAATTGCTCCGGAGACTCCCTGCGCTGCGCCAGAACCATTGGCTGCCGGAGTTGAATTGCTTCCGCCTGTGCGGGATTTGGAGTCTTTGTCCCGCTTCTTATCAGAATCCCGCTTTTCGGATTCGCGGGAGGCACTTGCATTCGCCGATGCGTTGGCGCTGTTGGAGACGGCTGGAGTTTGCGTAGACTGGTTGGCATTGGCGTTCACGCCAGCCTGCCCCGGTGTTACCGATGCCCCGGCCGAAGCTGAACCATTCGCTGAACTCTGTGCGAATGCACCAAGGGACAGTAAGCATGCCATTGCTGCGCCCATCCAATATCTGTTGATCACTCTTTTTTGCTCCTTGATTTTGGTTTTCTAATACTTGAGGCCCTAAAAAAAGCGGATTACACGGGGATATACTTCCTGCATGCTTAAGATGCACTTTCCACAACAAGCGTCTATCATAGACATAAAATCTTTATTTTAAATAGTTTACATTGTATATAGACGTTTTTACACACTGCATCATCTAAGTCATCTAACATGAGAGTTGCCGCGCTGCCTGGCGATTCTGGGACTGATGTTAATCTCTGTAAATAAGAGGTCAAGTTTTTGAGCACACAGGAAAAAGTCCTCATTGTAGAAGACGAGGAAAACGAACGCACAGGTCTGGCTGAGCTCATATCAGCCTGGGGCTATCGAACTGAGACTGCAAAGGACGGGCTGGAGGGACTGGAGAAAGCAGCGACATGGTCCCCGGGGATTGTAGTAACGGATTTCCGCATGCCCCGCATGGATGGCATGGAACTTTTGCAGCGTCTTGCTGACCAGCCCCAGCAAACCGCTGTGGTGCTGCTGACTGCGCAAGGCAGCATTGATGTTGCCGTGGATGCAATGAAAGCCGGCGCATATGATTTTATCCAGAAGCCGGTTGACCCGGCGCGCCTGAAGCAAATCCTGCAGAATGCGTCGCGCCAGCGCGGCACCGCCATTGAACTGGAAGCCACCAAACGCAAGCTGCGCGATACCGGAGTCTTTGGACAGATGGTTGGCTCTTCCAAAAACATGCAGGAAATCTTTCATCGGGTGGAAATGGTGGCGCCCAGCACTGCTTCCGTCCTCATTACGGGAGAAAGCGGAACGGGAAAAGAAATGGTGGCCCGCACCATTCATGATATGAGCCCGCGCAAGAACAAGCCCTTTGTGGCCATTAATTGTTCGGCAATTCCGGAAACCCTGATTGAAAGCGAAATCTTTGGCCATGAGAAAGGCGCGTTTACGGGCGCCATGGAACGCCGCGCAGGCTGTTTTGAGCTGGCGGAAGAAGGAACGCTTCTGCTGGATGAAATCGGTGAGATGCCTGCGGCAACCCAGGCCAAGCTTCTGCGTGTGCTGGAAGACCGCAAGCTCCGCCGGCTGGGCAGCAAAATGGAAACCACGGTGGACGTCCGTGTACTCGCAGCCACAAACAAAGTCCCGGAAGAGGCTGTGGCCAAGGGCGAGCTGCGCGGAGATCTTTATTACCGGCTGAATGTATTCAATATCCACCTGCCGCCGTTGCGTGACCACAAGGAAGACGTGCCGCAATTGGTGGAAGCTCTGTTGGCGGACATGAATGCCAAGCATGGACGGCACGTAGGCGGCGTGAGTGACATTGTCTTCCAGATGTTCCAGAGCCACAACTGGCCGGGCAATGTCCGCGAGCTGCGCAACACGCTGGAGCGCGCAGTGATTGTCTGCGATACGCCTTTGATTGAACCGCGCCACCTGCCGCCGAATTTCGGCAGCATGGGATTGAAAACTCCGTCCGGCGAGGCTGGCGGCATCCGCCTGGAAGTAGGGACCACCGTGGGTGAGGCCGAGAAGATGTTGATCCTGAAAACGCTGGCCGCCAGCAACAATAATAAGACCCGCGCAGCGGAAGTCCTGGGAATCAGCCTGAAGACGCTCCACAACAAGCTGAAAGAATATGGCAATGTCTCTGTAGTAGCCGGTGAAGCCGCCAGCTAAAAGCGTTCTTAGCATTTACCCCCGGCTTTGCATTTCGCCCGGCAATCACTGAAGATAAACAAAGCTGGTGCAAGAAAACTCAGCCGCTTAGATAGGAAATATGCCTGCTCTCCGCCTCAAAACCAAACTGGTCCTGGCTATCGCGGGAATGGTGGGAGCTATTGTGGCCGTGCTGGCCACGCTGTACATCTCTGAGGTGGTCAAACAGCGCTTTCATGAGGTGTACGCCATTGCCGACGTGATTAACCAGCATGTATTTGCCGTCGCCAAACCCGCGCTGGGGGTCGACCTGAGCAGCTCCCGCATTGACCAGAACGATCCTAAGCAGGTTGAAAACGCCATCCAGGAGTTGTTGCAGTTCGATACCGGGATTGCCGCCGTGCTGGAATCAGCCACCGGCGATTCGCCCAGCGTGCTGGATGTCTGCATTGTTGACGCCCAGGGACTGGCGCTACTGCATACCAATCCTGCATTGCAGGGCACAATCGTTGCGCCGCGGGAAGATTTCAGCCAGGTCGTCAATGGCGGGTTCCGCCGCCAGCTTAAGCTTATTTACGGCCCTACCCAGACCTTTGACGTCCGTTATCCGCTGGTCCGCGCCGCCACCGGCCAGCCGTTCGGCGAGGTGCGCGTGGGCGTACACACAGCCTTTCTGCAAGTGCAGATCAAACCACAAATACAGAGTGCGCTGGAATTTTCCGGCGCAGCAATTTTTTTGAGCCTGATTCTGGCGGCAGCCTTGTCCAATTTGACCTTGCGCCCGCTGGCCGCCATCAGCCGGCGTCTTGACCTGATTAGTTCTGGAAAAGCCGAACCGGCGGAAAAACCTTCCCAGCGCTCGGACGAATACGGAACGGTGTCTACAAAAATTGAGCGCCTGGGCCGGCAGATGCGCGACGTAAAAGAGGTCTTCTCCGCCCTGAAGGAAAATCTGGACCAGATGATGGCCAACCTTCAGGATGGCGTCATGCTGTTCACCAGCGACTTCAACGCCGTGCTGGTCAGCGCTTCTGCGGAGCGCTTTATCGGCAGGCCGCGCGGTGAGATGCTGGGCCGGCAACCGCAGGAAATCTTCAATCAGGATTCCCGGCTGGGACGCGCGATTCTGGACGCCTTCAGTTCGCGCCAGCCGGTGGGCCAGGAAGAGATTGAGAACGAACACGGACGCCACATCCAGGTATCGCTCGACTTCATTGAAGAGCATGGCGAGCGCATTGGGGCGTTGCTGACGCTGCGTGACGCCGAATCCGTACACCGCATTGAAGATGAGATTGAGCTTTCCCGGAGACTGGCGGCCATTGGCCGGCTCACCTCCGGCGTGGCCCATGAGGTCAAGAACCCGATCAACGCTATTGTTGTCCACCTTGAGGTACTGCGGCAGAAGATGAAGGAAATCGATCCGGACACGCGGCGGCATATGGATGTGATTGGCAGTGAGATTCAACGCCTGGATCGCGTGGTGCAAACCCTGGTGGACTTTACCCGTCCCGTGGAGCTTCGGCTGCATGATATGGACCTGAATAAGATTGTGGACGATGTGGTGGCCCTGGCTTCTCCTGCGGCGGAAAAATACAGCGTGATGCTGGAGCGGCCATCCGGCCTGGAGCCGTTGCCAGTGCGCATTGATGCTGACCTGGTAAAACAGGCCATTTTGAACATCGTGCTCAATGGCGTGCAGGCCATGCCGACGGGCGGAGTGCTGTACATCAACACCAGGCGCGAAGGTGAGAATGGATTGATTACCGTATGCGACCAGGGCATGGGCATCCCGGAAAATATCCGCGACAAGATTTTTAATTTATACTTCACTACGAAGTCAGGGGGAACCGGCATTGGTTTAGCCATGGCCTACCGTGTCGTCCAGCTTCATCACGGTTCAGTGGAATTTACCTCGATCATGGAACATGGAACCACGTTTTATCTGCGCTTCCCTCTTGTGGAGCTGCCGCCCAACGGTGGTGAACAAGCGGCGGGAACGCCGCAGAGGCAGGTAAGCCCGGCATGAAACCACGGCATTTCAATTCGCTCGCAGTGCTGCTTGCCATGGCAATGTTCTCTGGCTGCGTGCATAAGAAACCGGTCCTGGTAACGCCACAACAGTCGCCGGTCACGGCAGCGCCTTCGCCTTCTCCTACGCCTGCCGCCCAGGCGGATGTGCCGCAAGACTCGCAACCCACTGTGCCGTCGGCCGCTGCGGAACCAACGCCTGCTGTAAAAACAGAGAAGAAAGCCAATCATCGTTCAGCTAAGAAAACATCACCGCCGCCGGTGGCAAGCGACAAGCAACCGGAAGTGGCGCATAACACGCCGCGGAAAATTATTCCGCCGGAAAAAGTGGAAACGCCTGTCACGTCCAGCCAGATATCGCCCGGCCCCACGCCCGCCACCACGCCCCACGATCCATCATCGACAGAGCAGCTGCTGCAAAACGCAGAGGCGAACCTGAACGCCATCAAGCGGCAACTCACGCACGACGAAGAAACCACGCTGGCCCAGGTCAAAGAGTTCATCAACCTGAGCCACAAGGCCACCACGGAAAATGATCCGGTACGCGCCCACAACCTGGCGGTCAAAGCACGCCTGCTTTCAGATGAACTGGTAAAACAGCGCTAAAAGCGCCTATGCCGGTTTGCGGAACACATACTTCTCTTCTTTGCGCAGAGGCAGCCGTAATAATAAGCCTCTCTCATCACGCAGCCCTTTGCCGGCAGTGAAAGCCAGCACATCGAGATCATGATTGAGATGCATGGGATGCGCCCGAGTGGAGCCAGCCGGCACGTCAAACACGAACACGCCGCCGGGAGCCAGCAGAGACGAGAGAAAGTTGATCTCACCGGGAAGATCAGGTAGATGCTCCAGCACATCGAAGGAAAACACAGTGTCAAAGCCATGTTGGCGAGAGGCCTGCGCGAGAGCGTCTTTTGTGTGGAAGAAATCTATGGCAAGGCCCTGGGCAGCAGCCCGCTGCCGGGCAAAATTCATGGTTG
>DAHUXF010000409.1 GCA_027307295.1 Acidobacteriaceae bacterium | reverse complement strand
GACGAGCCGCAGCGCGCCATCACCCCAGGGCAGGCCGTTGTGTTTTATGACGGCGATCTGGTAGTGGGCGGCGGATGGATTGCGGAAGTTCCAAAGAATTGATCTGTCGTTCGCATCCTGATTTTCTAACGACATTTATTTCCTGAAATAGCAAAGGCGCCGCAGTGACGGCGCCTTTGCTATGCAACAGCGTGGTCCTATTTAGGACAGGCGGTTGACGGCGCCGTTAAGTTGTTACCGGGATAGCTAAATGCTCCATTGAACGCGCTCGAAGGGTTTTCCCGCGAGAACCACTGGAGCAGGGCTTCAGTCTGCGGATGATAGAGGAACCCGTCAATCATGACTGGGAACGACGGGTTAGGAAGATTCTCTACCGGGTCGCCTGTCTCCAGTACATTGGAACAGATTCCTGGGGGCGTGCCGGGGAACTGCCATGAGGGAACAACGTTGTTTACGAAAGGATCGTTGTACGTTTCGCTGAGTTCATGGCTGAGCGCGTCCACGTCAGCGAATACGGTTGGATCGCCAAAGACGGCATTGGCAACGTTGGCATCCAGCGAAGTGGCAAAATCAAAGACCTGAACAAAGACAGTGTTGCCGACTTGCTGGGTTTCAAAGGCCGTGTGGAAGCCTCCAATGCAGCATCCGCCAAAGATGAAGTCAGCGTAGACGGCATTGTGTGTGACGAAAATGGGCACTTCATCCACACGGATGTTTTCCGTTTGCACCAGGGTGTTGAGCTGGGAGTTCATGAAGTTGATGTCGACAAAGGCGAAGAAGGTGCCATCCGGGGCCGCAAAAACCAGCGAAGATCCAAACGGAACTTCCACCGTTACAGGTTTCAGCTGCCGCGGGGTTTCAAGCAATGTGTGCCAGGCTTCATCGCTGTCATCATCGTGCGGCTTTGCCATCACATTAAAGAACTCGGCCCGCTGCACAGCATCACCGAATTGAGTGTTGCCCACGGTATAAGGAAAGCGTTCGAAGTCCGGCCCATTCAACAGGTTGTTTGTGTTGCCCGTGGCGTCAATGACGATGTTGTTTCCATTCTGGTCAATGAATTCATCAAAGATGAACGAAATCGCAAGATAGGAAGTATCGATCTTTGTCGTTCCTCCATTCTGCGGACGATGCCCCATCATACTGAAGGGAAATGTCTGTTTCTGGAAGGTGAAAGCACCGTTGAAAAAGGGCACTGATTTTATCGTGACCGGCGTACTGGCGGCGCCTTTGACCGCAGCCTGGGTTGATGCCGATAATCTGCTGCTGGATAAGTGCTTGGCCGTGATGGGACCGTTAATAATACTCGTGATTTTACTGGCATCCAGAGGGTGACGCGGGGTTCCTGGGGCAGTTTGCAGGTTTTGCCCAAACATGCTGCTAGCCAGGCAAACCACAAATGAGGATGCAAATACCGCTAACTTTCGCATTGCTGACCTCTCTTAACTGATTGGAATTATTCTGTGGCCCAAATTACCGAGCAGCTACTTTGATGCAAGTAGATGATAAAGTCAATTCTTTAACAGTGTTTTGTGATGGCGAAAAAGCAGCAAAAATGGGCTTGACGGATGGCAAGAGCTAATTTCAGGCGCAAAGGTTTGCACATTCACACGAACGTATAGCGTCAGGATTCAAGAAGCCATAACTCCATGCTGTGCAATTACTTTGTTCTGGACTGCAGTGGCGAAGATTGAGCGCCGCAGCCGCGGGGAGAATCCGCAGGTTTGCCGGCGCCTGGGTGCAGGAATTGCGCGCGCTCTTCTTCGAACCGCGATAACTCCATCGTGACATGGGCCTGGTCCCAGCCCAGGGCGCGGCCAATTTTCTGCGCGGCTTCCTGGCTGCAATTTTCTGACCAGCATGCGCCCAGTGCTACGGGTACGCGGCGGAGAAGAATATCGCCCAGCGTGATTGCGGATTCATGCGTGACGGCCTCAACCGCTTCCGCCACCAGATGGCAGCTGTGGCGGCACAAGGGTTCACGTAAGCGCTCATCCAACGAGGCAGCATGCGCAATGGGGAGTGCGTGGCGTCCATGCCATTCCGCAATGGCGTGCGCGCAGCTTTCAGGAATTCGGGCTTTGCTGGCGATCAGATGCGCCCACTGCCGGACTGTGGCCTCCACATCTTCGGTCATCGCGGGATAAGCCATGGTGCTGACTGGTTCCGGAATATCCAGACCCAGCTTACGGCCAACATCGCGGGCCAGGCTGGCAGCAGTGGTGAGTTTGCCGCCGATTACGGAGATCAGGCCGGCAGCGCCTTCACCTGTATGGTCATGCAGCACATGCCGGCGTGTGACGGAAGAAGAAGATTTACCGGGAGCAAAAGGCAGGGGGCGAATTCCGGCAAAGTTATACCGGATGTCCGCCGTAGTCAGTCCGGAATGGGGAAACAGGCGCTTAAAGCTCCGGAACAGATAGTCGAGTTCCTCCGGCGATGGCTGGGGATTGTCTGGCGCGGTGAGGTCTGCAACTTCGCTGGTTCCCGCCAATATCTGGCCGTTCCAGGGAATCACGAAAATCGGGCGGCCATCTACGGCTTCCGTATAGACAGCCTGTTCCGGAGCGCCGTTGAATCTGGGCAGCACAAGATGCGATCCACGCACGCCGCCGATCATGCGCGGGGTGGAAATCCCTGAAGCGGCCACCACTGCATCCGCCCAGGGGCCGGTGGCGTTCACAATGTGCGTTGCCTGCACTGCATATTCCTGGCCGGAAATGCGGTCGCGCAGGCGCGCGCCGGTGGCGCGTCCGTTGCTGCGCGTGAGCTCCAGTACCTGCGTGTGATTGCATGCCACAGCTCCAGCTTCCACGCTTTCTGCCAGCCACTCAGCCACCAGGCGTTCAGGAAATTCGCATTGCGCGTCCTCATAAGAATAGATAGACCAGTTTTTTCCTTCATCCAGTTGGCGTTCAAAGGAGCGGATGTTAGCAGAGGCGGTATGTGTGCGTCCCGCCCAGCGATGGTAAAGCCACAGGCCGGTCCGGATGGCCAGTGCGCTGCGCAGCAGCGAATGAGACGGCTTGGGCACTGCCAGCAGAAATTCCAGAGGACGCACCAGATGCGGTGACTGGCCCAGCAGCCGCTCGCGTTCATGCAGCGATTCGCGTACCAGGCCGATTTCTCCATGTTCCAGGTAGCGCAGTCCGCCGTGGATGATCCGCGTGGAGCGCACCTTGGCGACCTGGCGCAACATCCGGCCGAGTCGAGTCTCGGTCAACGGTTTGCCGTAATCACTCAGAGCACCCCACTGAACGCTGTTGTGCTGTTGGAGCATGGC
>DAHUXF010000408.1:268-3299 GCA_027307295.1 Acidobacteriaceae bacterium | reverse complement strand
TGGCGCGGCAATGAGTACGGATTGACCCAAACGCCCTCCACTGACGATCGCATGGATCCGGAAAAGGCCACCCGGGCGGCCGCCCACCACCTGCACGACTTGTACAGCGAGTTCGGCGACTGGTATCTGGCGATGGCCGCGTATAACTCCGGCCCTGGAAACGTGCAGCAGGCGGTAAAACGCACGGGATACGCCGATTTCTGGGAGCTCTACAAGCGCGACGTTCTGCCTGCGGAAACCAAGAACTATGTTCCCATCATCCTGGCCATGACGATCATGTCCAAGAACCCAGCGCAATACGGGCTGGACTCAATTCAGCCTGATCCCGCTTTGCAATATGACGTTGTCAAAGTTGATTACCCTGTGGACTTGAGGCTGGTGGCAGAGTGCGTGGATACGCCGCTGGAGCAGTTAATTGAGCTCAATCCCAGCTTGCTGCGCCGCACCACGCCCAAAGACCAGTCTTTTGATTTGCGCCTGCCTTTGGGAACAAAGGAGAAATACGAAGCTGCAATCGCGTCAGTACCCAAAGAAAAGCGGGTGGCCTGGCGTTATTACAAAGTCCAACCCGGTGACACGCTTTCCGGCATTGCGCGAAAATATCGCACCACCGAGCGGGCTATTGCACAAGCTAATAATCTGCAGCCGTCCGGGCTTACCACTGAGGTCAAGCTGGTAATTCCTGTAAGCGGAGCGGGGACCGGTGAAAAAATTGTTTATTCCCGGTATGCCTCCCACTACAAAACCCATACGGGAGATACGGTGCTCACTGTGGCCGAAGATTTCGGTGTTCCGCCAGAGAAGGTTCGTCGCTGGAACGGATTGAAAGGAAACAGCTTACGCCATGGACGAGTGTTGCTTATCTACAAGCCGCTGGGGCCTGGAGAGGCTGATCGGACACCTGTAAGGCATCATAAAAAATCACAGAAACGAGATGTCAAAACCAAATCCAACACCGCCGCCAAGACTGCTGCAAAAGAATCTCTCAGTGCCAAGACCCAATGAGCTTGATTAATTACGGCGCACGTTGCAAACTTGGGTTGCGTGGGTGTTGACACACGAATCGTCTCACTTGATATAATCCGCGCCTGTTTTGTTTCCATAATTTGTGGTGGCGGCAGCAGCACTAATTTCTGGAGGAAACATGAGTTTTTACGACGAGACCCTCAAAGCGAGACGTGAGGACGACATGGATGACGACTACGGCGACACCGGCGAATACGGTGGCGGCTCAACCGAAGAAGATTACGAAGAAGAAGAGGAAGAGTCGATTGGAGCCGAGAGTAACGGCGGCGCAGAGGAGTCAATGGACGCAGAAGCGCCAGCTCCAGTAAGCGCTCCTGCACCTAAACGCAGCAGTGGTGGCGGAAAGAAAAAAGCCGCCAAGAAGAAAGCCGCTGCTCCCAAGAAAGCGGCCAAGAAGAAAGCTGCTGGCAAAAAAGGCGCAGCCAAGAAACGGCCAGCGAAAAAGGCGGCGAAGAAACCTGCCAAGAAGACCGCAAAGAAAAAAGGCGGCAAGAAGAAAAAAGGCCGCCGCTAGACCTGAATTACGGCCAAATAAAACGGGCGGTCCTTCTCGGGCCGCCCATTCATTTTGCCTTTGGCTTTATGCGTAGATGCCGCGCAGCTTAATGGTGTGCGCCACGCGGCTGATTGCCAGCATATAGGCCGCAATACGGTTGTTGACGTGATGTGTTTCAGAGAAATGCACCACATCTTCAAAGGCCTCGCGCAGAATGAACTCAAGCTGCTCATTCACTGCGGACTCCTTCCAGAAGTAGCCCTGGCGGTCCTGTACCCACTCAAAGTATGACGCCGTAACTCCGCCTGCATTGGCCAGAATATCCGGAATCACAAAGACTTTTTTATCAGCCAGGATTTCGTCGGCGGCAGCCGTGGTTGGTCCATTCGCGCCTTCGCAGATGATCCTGGCTTTGATGCCTGCGGCATTCTGGCTGGTAATAACGTTCTCGGTCGCCGCCGGAATCAGGATTTCACAATCCTCGAGGAGCAATTGTTTTGGATCAGACGCTTCGGCCCCGGGGAATCCGACTACCGTCTTGTTGCGGTCACGATATTCCAGCAGCTTATCAATGTTGATGCCGTTGCGGTTGAACAGCCCGCCATCATATTCCGCAATGCCAATGACTTTATAGCCTGCATCAGACATCAGCTTGGCAGCGTTCGAACCCACGTTGCCAAAGCCCTGCACAATCAGCCGCGTTGATTCCCTGCTCATCTCAAATTTACGCAGCGCTTCATCGCAAACCACCAGCACGCCGCGGCCTGTCGCCTCGAGCCGTCCGCGCGATCCGCCGATGGTCAACGGTTTCCCGGTAACCACGCTGGTGACGGTCTGCCGCATGTGCATGGAATAGGTGTCCATCATCCAGGCCATGGTTTGTTCGTTGGTGTTCATGTCAGGGGCGGGAACGTCTTTTTCAGGACCGAGGAATTCAATGAGTTCAGCGGTATAACGGCGGGTCATCTTCTCTAATTCAGAGAGGCTTAATTTTTTAGGATCAACAATGATGCCGCCCTTGGCGCCGCCGAAAGGGATGTTGACCACAGCGCATTTCCATGTCATCCAGCTGGCCAGGGCGCGAACCTCATCCAGGGTGACATCGGGCGAATAGCGCACCCCGCCTTTGGCCGGGCCGCGGGCAATGGAGTGCTGAACGCGGAATCCGGTAAAAACTTCCAGCGTTCCATTGTCCATGGCGACGGGAATATGCACGATGATCTCACGCTGCGGGTACCGCAGGATCTTCCAGAGACCTTCGTCGAGGTTGAGTTTCTGCGCGGCAAAATCAAAGCGAGCTGCCTGGGCCTCCCAGGGGTTCAACTCCTGCTCAAGCGATACGGTTTTCATCTTTGCTCCAAGGGGTTTTAAGACGGAAAAGACCCAAAGTGCTTGTATTCTAATCAAGCCTTACAAATCCAGCATCTGTACTGTAGTAATATACTCTCGCGATTCCGGTCTTCCTGGGCCAACAACGGTACACGGGTTACTAGTTAGTAATTATAGCTG
>DAHUXF010000408.1:0-258 GCA_027307295.1 Acidobacteriaceae bacterium | reverse complement strand
GAGGAGCAACCGAAGGTACAGCGTCATTCGAGCGCCGTTCTTCGCGCAACCGCCGTTCACCGGCTGAATGAATTCCGCACTCTTACGCGCCGGTGTCAGCGGGTACAGGGAACATCCTTAGGGTCCTCATTTCTTGCAGGTGGTTGAGCTGGAGCTACTGATTTCCTGTCCAGGATGGTTGGGACATACAGGGGGGATTATGGCGAAGGTGCTGCTGGTGAGTTCTATCCGCGAATTACTGGAAGAGCGGGACAAGGT
>DAHUXF010000407.1 GCA_027307295.1 Acidobacteriaceae bacterium | reverse complement strand
GCGCGACGAAGCTGGGGCATGTGCCGAACCAGGAAGAGCTGAAAGCAGAAAGCGGAATTTACGGAAAGATCTTTGCCCGCCATTTTGGCAACTACACCAAGGCGCTGCGGGCCTGCGGCCTGGAGCCGGAAGGCATCGGATATCAGCTCAGCATGGAGAAGCTATTTATGGAATGGGCCAGGGTAGTGCGGGAGGTGGGGGAACTTCCGAGCATGGCCGAGTACACATTGCGAACCAAGTACAGCGAAGGTCCGCTGCGCAGACGCTTTAAATTGTGGAAGCATGTGCCAACGGAGATGCTGCGGTACGCTCAGGAGAACGGCCTGGAAGAGCAGTGGGCTGATGTCCTGGAGATCGTGAAAAACGATCTCCGCGGCGGAGGGAAGGCAGGCTGTACTTCCAGGCGCACCTCGGCGTGTCCTTCCAGGCCGCGGATTCTGACGGACCGTCCGGTCTATGGCGCCCCATTGATGGGGACGGCGCTTGGTTTTGCTCCCGTGAATGAAATGGGCGTGGTGTATCTGTTTGGAGTGATGGCCAGCAAGCTGGGTTTTATGGTGACGTGGATTGGAACCGAGTTTCCCGACAGTGAAGCGATCCGCGAAGTGGAACCGGGGCGCTGGCAGCGCGTGCGAATTGAGTTTGAATATGAAAGCAAGAATTTTTTGCGGCATCTGCATAACGCTACGGAGTGCGACCTGATTGTGTGCTGGGAGCATACCTGGCCGGAGTGTCCGCTGGAGGTGGTGGAGTTGAAGGGACATTTCGGCGAGGCGACGGCGAGGCCGGTGTGACTCCATCAGGCACGCCAAAAGGGGCCTTGTATTTAGGAAAAAGTAACTTCTGCACTGCAATTGAGCACTTGTGGGCAGCCCATCACTGCCCATCCCCGGTCTTTTGCAACTGTCTGAAAATGGGATAAGCTCAAGCTTACGTAATGCCGCGTGGGCCGTCCAAGTAATTACAGGAGAGAGGATTACTGAGGACAGGGTCGATGCCAGCCGAATCAGCAGTTTTGCAGGTGACGGTTGGCGCGAGCGGCGGTACAAGAAGCTCCCATTCTTCCGGAGAAATGGTGAGTCAAGCCCTAAGTCGGATTAATGACAGTGAGCTGATTCGCGCCGCCCAGCGCGGCGACCGTGCAGCTTTCGAGACACTGGTGCGCCAGTACGATCAGGCAGTGCTGCGCCTGGCCATGCATCTGACCGGCTCCGACGCTGACGCCCACGATATCTATCAGGAAGCGTTCCTCAAGGCTTACCGGCACATCGGCAATTTCCGGTTTGAATGCTCTTTTTACACCTGGATTTACCGGATTGTGACCAACCTCTGCCTGGACCATCTGCGCAAGCGGCAGACACGCAAAGAAGATCCTCAGGTGGTCATGGATTCAAGCGGGCAGCCGGTGGACGTGCTGGAGCGCGTTTCTGACGATCGCGCGGGAGCCAACCCGGAGCGCGACCTGATGCGGCGCGAACTGGGCTCCAAGATCAGCCAGGCGCTCACCAGGCTGACGCCCCGCGAACGCATGGTTTTTGAATTGAAGCATTATCAGGGACTGCGGTTAAGAACGATTGGCGAGATGCTGAACACGACGGAAGAAACGGCCAAGAACACGCTCTTCCGGGCGACGCAGAAACTGCGCAGCGCGCTCTCGCCCATGCGGTAAGCAGGAGAAAGTTTATGAACTGCGATTGGACCAAAGACAATATCGTTTTTTACATCTATGACGAACTGGCCGACGATGCCCGGTTCGGCTTTGAGCAGCATGTGC
The DNA here is from genome assembly GCA_027307295.1 of Acidobacteriaceae bacterium. Taxonomy (GTDB): domain Bacteria; phylum Acidobacteriota; class Terriglobia; order Terriglobales; family Acidobacteriaceae; genus Angelobacter. Next base: position 1,528 of record DAHUXF010000407.1, on the reverse strand, counting down.
GCCAATGCCTGGGATGCCGGCGGGAGTTGGATGCGTCCCTGGAGTTCAAAGAGGGCATGGCTGCGCTGCCGGTGAAAGAGGTTTCCCCCAGTCTGCTGGCGGCCAATCGAATGCAGTTGCAGGAGGCCCTGGAGCACGCGGAGCAATCGCGCAATCTCTTCAGCTCTCTTGTTTTTGATCTTGCGGGATGGATGCATCAGATCAAGCTGGCGCCAGCGCTGACCGCCGCGCTGTTGATACTTGGCTTTGCGGGCGGCGTAGGCACAACGTACAAGATGATGGAGCGTCCTGTCACTGGTTCAGGAGTTGCAACAACAGCTCCCCAGATAGAAGATACCGCCAGCATCGCTGGAATTGAATCCATTACTCCTGACGCAAATTCCAACCAGGTTTCAATCAAATACAACACCTTACAGCCGCAGATAAAACGTGGCGCCATAACCGATCCGTATATCCACCAGTTGCTGCTGCTGGCGGCACAAAATCGCAATTCCGCCGTGGTGCTGGACTCGCTGGATGTGTTGTCGCGGCGTCCGGAAGACAATGCGGTGCGCGAGGTCCTGGTTTATGCGTTGCGCAATGACAAGAACCCCGGCGTGCGCCTGCGGTCACTGGAAGCCCTCAAGGGTTATGTAAAAGACGACGTCAAGGTGCGCGACGCAGTGGTGGAAGCGCTGGTGAATGATAATAATGCCGGCGTGCGCCAGTCTGCCATCAGCCTTCTGGATTCAGTAAAAGCAGACTCCAGCGTACGTTCCGTGTTGACGGTGCTGTCACAACGCGACCCCAATAAGTTCATTCGTGAGGAATCCCGGCGGTATCTGGCGAGTACGCCACATCTTGATTAACAGAGAAGTTTAACGAGCAATAATGAAGAAACAGTTACAACTCGCGACAGTAATGGTGGCGGCTGGTCTGGCCGCGGTCGCGCAAAGCCCCCGGCTGTACCGCTCCGGCAATGAGTGGATACAGGAGGTCTCAGGCACATTTTCCGCAGGCAAGATCGTAAAAGTGAAATCCAGCGACGGTTCCATCCACGTGCAGGGCGCGCAGCAACCCAATATCACTTACACCATCCGCGAGCATGTTCGCGCCAGCTCAGAAGAAGGCGCGCGGCGGGAACTGGGCCGCATGAAGTTCAGCACGTACAGCTCGGGCGAAATGGTTGTGTTGCAGGCTGACTGTGAAGGCTCAAATCACGGTTCCATCGACTTCGCTGTTCAGGTCCCCATGCAGGCGGCGTTTGTACGGATGGAGACCCAGGGCGGCACCGTGACGGCCAGTAACCTCTCCGGCAAAGTAGCGGCCAAGACCGGCGGAGGCGCAATCCAGTTGGACCAGATTTCCGGCGTGATCTCTGTTTCCAGCGCAGGCGGAAATATTGAAATCGGCAAGGTCGGCAGTGACGTGCAGGCCTGGACAGGTGGAGGGAATATCCGCCTGGAGTCCGCCGCCGGACGGGTAGATGCTAATTCCGCGGGCGGCAATTTGAACATTGGCTGGGCCAAGGTCATGAAGCTGCAAACAG
>DAHUXF010000406.1 GCA_027307295.1 Acidobacteriaceae bacterium | reverse complement strand
TCCCCCGCCAAGAGGCTCTAAAGCGCGCCGCAGCAGAACTGTCGCGCCTTCATGAAGGCTCAAGTCTTCGAGAGAAAGTTTATCCGCAACGATTGTCATAAAGCTCCGTTAACTGCAGTAGTGAATGGCTGTTCAAACAGTTTGAATCTTGAGACCGCGTCTTCCAACTGCTTGTAACCTGTAGTGCGTGCGTCCAGCCACTGCTTAAGCCCTTCCATTTCCATGTAGGGGCGAATTTCGGGGTCCTGGAAAGACATTTCAAGCACAGTTTGTTTGAAGCGCTGCGCAAGATCCGCAGGCAAGGCCGGGGCAGCGGAGAAGTTGCAATGATCGAACGGCTCCGTGCTGGCGAGTATTGCCGTGGTTCCGGGATCCAGCGTGCCTTCATTAATAAACGCCAGATAGTTTGTATCCAGGACACAACTGGCGTCGACCTTGCCCAGTGCCAAGGCACGCGCCGAATCCCGCTCACCGCCCACATGGTCGCCATGCTTTCCTACCATTACATTGTGGTACACAACCTGAAAATCTTTGCCCGGACGGAGCCCGGAGGCCGCCAGCAAGTTAAGAGGAATGAGCGTTGCCTGAGGTGAATCGGTGGCGCCGACGCCAATACTCTTCCCCCGCAGGTCCTGCAGATTTTCTATTCCGCTGTTCTTTCGGACAATGATCTTGGTAGTCAAGTCCCGGTCCGTATCACGCATTGCCAACGGCTGAAATCCGCCTTCACTCTCGTACTGAGCTCTGACCCATGCAAGTGGCGAGTTCCACGCGATGTCAACCTCTCCCTGCAAAAGAGCATCGACCTGGCTTTCATAGTTCGAATACAGGACGTAATCCGTCTTCAGCCCACGGGTATCGAAATAGGCTTTGAACCCCTCCCAGATCGTCACCACCTTTGCATCATAAGCAACAGCTCCAATCCGGATCACTGGGTCTGCCTTCCGATTCTTCGTCATGTCAAAATCCTCCTCCATCGCTTGTACCGCTGAACTGTTTAAAACCAAGGCTGACTTCTGTCAGCCGAATAAAGGCAATCCCAAGGCTGCCTTGCCAATGAAGTCTTTCAGCACATCGGTGCTGGGGGCCATTACAGCACTAGCCTGCGCATCGCGAAAGAGCCGTTCAAGACCGCCACGCCGCCCGAATGCTTTCCCTCCGCCCAGAGTCATAGCACGCGAGACGACAGCAAGAGAAACTTCTGCTGCCTTTGCTTTGGCCGCTAGCACGTCGAGGATCGCGTCGGCGTCGCCAGCCATGGCCTTGCGGATGGCCTCAAACAGATAGGCCCGGCCGGAACGGAGCTCTATTGCCATTTCTGCAATCAGGAATTGCACCCTTGGAATGTGGGCAAGATCACTTTGGCCAGCATGTTCATACTTTCTTGACGAGACATGCGCAACGGTTTGGTCAAAAGCAGCTTTGGCAATGCCGAGAGATACAGCCGCTGATCCAATCTGGAAATGAGGAAGAACAACCGAGAGCATCGTGTTGAACCCCGATTTTTCCGCTCCCAGCCGGTTTTGATGGGGAATGGCGACACCACTCAGTTGCATTGCCGCACTGGCATTCCCGGCCAATCCAAGCCCCTGAAAAGTATTCGCGATTTCAATCCCTGTTGAGGACCGCGGAACAAAATAGAGGTCACTCTCCTGTGCCGAGGTTGCCTCCGGATTTCTTGTGGAAACAATGTAGCTGTCCGCCTCGCCTGCGCTGGTGACGAAACTTTTGAAGGCATCCAACGTGACTTTGCCATCCTGGCGTTGGGCCTGGCTCACAGGAAAATAGAAGTGCCCGCCAGAACCCAATTCACTGAACGCAAGGGTGGAAAGATGGTCTCCAGTTACCATGGCGGGGAGCACTGATTGCTTCAGCGCTGGAGGCGCTGTCGTGCTCAACACCGCTGTCGCACAATAATGCATCAGTACCACCATTGCCGTGGAGGAACAGCCTTGCGCCAACTGTTCCAGGACCATCGCCATTTCTGACAAGCCCGCGGCTGCGCCGCCGAAGTCCTTCGGCACCATCAAACCGAGCACGCCTTCGCTGCCAAGTTGCGCAAGCGCTTTCCGCGGAAAAGATCTTGACTCATCAACACCGTCGGCAGCCGGTCTTAGGACTTCGGACGCTAATCGAGTGCTTTCGGCAAGTAGCTCCGCCGGCCCACGGACTTCTCTGGGACGAACCATGGTAGCCATTCGCAATACCTCCACGCCTTGCTGTTTTTGTCTTAAGTAACTGGAAACGAAATTTGTTGCGCCTGTTGAACACCCGCCAAATTGATCACAACAAGCAGAAGACGTGACCGTTAAGGCGTAGGCGATACAGCCGTCAGAAGTGATAATGCAAAACGAAGTTCAGACTGTTGTCGACGGGAGTATTCGTATTTCCCGCCAATGATCGCCAGTAGGTGTATTCGTAAATGAACGAGAATCCATGGGCAAGCTGCACGTTAATGCCGGGTTGGACGATATACTCCCGCCGCGCGCTGAAGTTGTGATAATTCCCCTGACTATAATTAAAGTGTGGTTGGTAACGTCCCCGGCCCCATCGCATGCCGACCAACGTGTAGGTTGCCGGCAGTGGAGCCGCCACCAAGGATCCCTGCACGCTTTGCCGCACCACCTCCCCATAGGTATCTATGCCACCCAATTGCAAGGTTGCGTCGCCGGCAATCTGTGTCCGCCGGTTGTGAGGACCACCGTCCCTATCGATTGTGCCATCGGCAACCGACCCGCCGACAGTAAGAGAAACATCCTTCTTTACGTTCCAGACCGGTGCCAATCGAAGCGTGCCATCATTCTTTAGGCGTGTATTCGGAGCGGACACAAAGTCACGTCCGGGGAAGGAACCGTTGATTCTCCCATCCGTGGAGAAATATTGCGCCGAATATTCCAGACTGAAATGATCAGTGAGCTTTCTGGTGTTTTCAAATCCAGCGCCGAAATCAGGACTTAGCTTCAACCCATCGAAATATTGAATATTCCCGTAAAAGGAATCATCCCACACGAGCCCCACCCGGCGGTAAAAGCTTCCGACCTTGACAGTGCCAACATCTGTTTTATAGGAAACATACCCTTGCTGCAGCCACGTGTTGCCGGGGAAGAAGCTGCGCAGCTTTGTGGTGCGTACCCGGTAATCAGCGACGAATCCCCAGCGGTCATGCTGGCCCTCCAACTGAAAAGATGCCGCATACAGTTCGAATTTTGGCCGCGCACCAGGAATATTCAACGGAACATATTGGTAAAGGTAAACGTCAAGTCCCGGACGCAGCGTATCTTCCGACCGCTTTGCGCCTTCCTT
>DAHUXF010000405.1 GCA_027307295.1 Acidobacteriaceae bacterium | reverse complement strand
CTGGGGCAGCCGTTTGGCCAGCGCCAGAAGTACGGTAAGGGCATGTTCGGCCACCACCGGGCCATGTATGCCGGTGGAGTTTGTGAGCGCCACGCTGCTCTGGACCAGTTCCGGAAACATGAGCTGATGAACCGCCGCAGCCGGGGAGTGAACCCAACGCAGCTTTTTGGCGACGGTGAATTGCTGAGGACGCAGCGCCCAGCCGATAAAGACGTCAGTATCGGCAATTTCCTCTGGAACACGATCGTAATTTTCCAGCTGCACAAAATGATGCTGCGGAAAATCTTGTTGCAGGCGTTCACGAATCCACGCGGGTGCGTGCCAGAGTTCAAAGCTGTGATAGTGGACAATCAGGACTTTCATTGTGTCGCTGCACTCCAAACCGCCTATTGATTTCTGATCTTCGCCGGCACGCCAGCAGAGCACACCATAACGCCGTACGGACATGACCGGCTTCCCGTCTGCACGCCGGGCTTTTCGCATCCCGACAGATTTCTTATGACTTCATGGCGACCCGCAGGTCTTTGCCGGTCATTTCCCTGGGCTGATCAAAGCCCAGCATGCCCAGGACGGTCGGCGAAATATCTTGCAATGAGCCTTCCGGACGCAAAGTGAATTTCTGTGCGTCCTCGCTGACCACAATGAATGGGACGGGATTAGTGGTATGTGCCGTATGCGGGCCGCCGGTTGCAGGATCAATCATCATCTCCGCGTTGCCGTGGTCGGCAGTCACGAGCATGGCCCCGCCGCGCTGCTGGACTGCTGTATAGATCGCGCCCAGGCAGCCATCCACAGTTTCCACGGCCAGCACCGTTGGTGGAATCTTGCCGGAGTGTCCCACCATATCAGCATTGGCGAAATTCACAATCACAACATCAAAAGCAGAGTCATTGGTGGCCTTGATGACGGCTTCCGCAATTCCCGCAGCGGACATTTCGGGTTTGAGATCATAGGTGGCCACTTTCTGTGAGGGCACCAGCACGCGGTCTTCGCCGGGAAATGGCTTTTCTATGCCGCCATTAAAGAAGTACGTCACGTGGGCGTATTTTTCCGTTTCCGCCACGCGCAGGTTCCGCAGATTTTGTTCCGCCATTACGTTGGCCAGGATATTTTTAAGCGAATCCGGCACCACCACGTAAGGCAGAGAGAATTTTTGGTCATACTGCGTCATGCAGATATACTTCAGGTTTTTCGGCACACGGGAGCGGGGGATGGCCGCATCCAGCGCTGCCGCGTCCGGCAGGTCCCGTCCGCCCTGGGCGGTAAGTCCGCTCTCGCGGGCCAGGCAGCGCGTGATCTGGCGGGCGCGGTCTGCGCGGAAATTGAAATTGATTACCGTGTCGTCGTCACGGATGGTGGCCACAGCCGCGCCCCGGTTATCCACACAGGTAAAGGGAATAATAAATTCGTCGGTAACGCCGCTATTGTAGGAATCCTTCACGCCCTGCACAGGGTCAACATATTCACCACCCTCGGCCTTGCCGGCCACCATGGCGTCAAAGGCCTTCAATTCGCGGTCCCATTTCTTATCGCGGTCCATGGCGTAATAACGGCCGCTGATGCTGGCGATCTTACCGCTGCCAAGCTCGCGCATCTTTTGCTGCAATTGTTGAATATAGCCCGCGCCGTTGGTGGGCAGGGTGTCGCGGCCATCCATGAAGCAGTGGACAAAGGTCCGATCAATGCCATTTTGTTTGGCCATGCGCAGCAGGGCGTAGAGGTGGTTCTGGTGGGAATGCACTCCGCCGTCAGAGAGCAGGCCGCACAGATGCAACTGGCGTCCGCCGCTGCGCGCATTTTTTAGTGCCTCCAGCAAAACGGGATTGGAAAAGAATTCGCCGTTTTCGATCATCACGTCAATTTTGGTGATGTCCATGTAGACGACTCGTCCAGCACCAATATTCAGGTGTCCCACTTCGCTGTTGCCCATCTGCCCGTTGGGCAGGCCCACAAAACGTCCGCTGGTATGGATCAGAGTGTTAGGAAATTCCCTGAGCAAGCGATCATAGTTCGGCTTGTGGGCCAGTGAGATGGCATTGGCGTTCGACGGTGGAGCGTAACCCCAGCCATCCAGAATAATGAGAACAAGAGGACGGTTCATAAAATCGGGTTTCATAAAACAAAAGAAGAATTCTAAATCAGATGGGGCGCACTGCATCCGTGATAGGATTTTCCGCGCTTGAAAAGGACATCCTTACCCCATGAAAAGAACCGTTCTTCGATTTTTAGTGGCCGCGATGTTTGTCTTCCCATGCCTGAACGCCCCGGTGCTGGCCGGACAGGATTCTTCCCAGAAAAAGGGAACTGAGGCGGCCAAGCCAGAAGCCGCCGAAGCCAAAGAAAAACCTGAAGTCCATGAGTTTGTCATTGCCAACTTCCGTACGGAGAGCGGCGTGATCCTGCCCCAGGCGCGCGTGGTCTATGGCACCTATGGACATCTGAATGCCGCGCGTGACAATGTGGTGCTTCTGCCCTCCCATTACATGGCCGACCACAATGGATATGAGTGGCTCATCGGTCCTGGCCGTGCGCTGGATAACACCAAGCTTTTCCTGGTGGCGACCGAGCTTTTTGGGAATGGCCATTCCTCTTCGCCCAGCAATACTCCTGAGCCATTCCATGGGCCGCGCTTTCCGGTAACGACGATCCGCGACAACGTTGAAGCTGTGCATCGTCTGCTGACCGGGGAATTGAAGGTTACACACCTGCGCGCCATCATTGGTTTTTCCATGGGAGCGCAGCAGGCCTTCCAGTGGGCCGTGAGCTATCCGGCATTTGCCGACCGCATTGTGGCGACAGCGGGCACGGCCAAGACCTATCCTCACGGAGTGGTGCGGCTAGAAGGGCAGATTGCGGCGTTAACCGCTGATGCAGCATTTCAGAATGGCGACTACACGGCCCCGCCAACCAAAGGCATGGAAGCTTTTGCCACGGTCTGGACCGCATGGTTGTTCTCCCAGGAGTGGTGGCGGAAAGAATTGTGGCGGGACTCATCACCGCCGGGAAGCACATTTGAATCCGTGCTGCATGAGTTTCGCACCAACTTTATCCCCGGCGCGGATGCCAACAACCTTATCCTGCAAATGCGTACATGGGAGAAGCATGACATAGGCACAACGCCCGGATTCAATGGCGATGTGGAGAAAGCGCTGCGATTCATCCAAGCGCCTTTCCTCTATATGCCTTCAGAAACCGATCTTTATTTTCCCATCGGCGATGCCCGCTATGAGTCCAAATTCATGTCAACGGTGACGTTCCTGCCCATTCCTTCACTTTGGGGGCATACGGCCGGCGCAGGACCGAATCCTGTGGAC
>DAHUXF010000404.1 GCA_027307295.1 Acidobacteriaceae bacterium | reverse complement strand
GTAATCCAGGCAGCGTCCGCGCGCCAGGCGGATGACTTTAAGGTTGGAGCGGATGCGCTTGTATTCCAGGTTATAGCCAGAGATGGCGAACAGATAGAGCTCAGAGTTCTGGGCATACCATGCGGCCATGCGTTCGCCATCCTGCGGAGAAATGCTTGCCGCCTGCCAGTTGCTTGCGAGTTGCTGATTGCTGGTGGCCCACAATTGCTGGATGCGGCCCGCAGGGTAGCCGGTAAAAGCGGCCAGTTCCGCCATTGCCGCAACGACGTTCTTTGCGTTCTGCTCTCTGGCCCGGTAGACAAGCCAGGCCGTCCCCGTGGCGGCCGCCAAAAGCAACACAGCGCCAGCCAGCAAAGCACTGCGGGAAAATGGCGCTGTTGCAAATGCCACAATCAGCAACCCGGATAAAAATGCAATGCCTGCCCAGCGCAGATGGTCCGCTTCCCTTCTCACCACCGCGAGATGCGCGGCAGCGGCGAGGAGCAAGAGGATGATCGCCGCCGCACCCCGGTCCGCTCTTATCAAAGACAAAAAAAGCAGAAAGAGGTCTGTGCTCCAAAAGAACACCGCCAGTTTTTGCGGAGGAATTTTTTTCCACGCCAGCCAGTTCAAAGCGGACAGTAAGGCTACAATCACAACGGCAAAAATCCGTCCGCTATTGGCAGGGGCTAACAGCAGGCCGAACAACAGCACAGCGGCGGCAATGCGCCAACGAATGTTGATTTCCCAGCGGCGCTTCTTTTCCTCATTCACGCTTAAATGAAGGTAGTCCGGCGTGTAATACATCAGGACAGAAATGGCCACGGCAGCCAGACTGAAGACGATGTCCTGGCTCGTCCGCCACCTTCCGCCTACGGCCAACCGGGTCCCGGCGGCCGCCGCAAGAAAAACCATGCAGACAGCAACTCCCCATATCCGGCTGCCTTGAAGAAACTTTTCCTGGTCGCGATAGTTCATGATTGCATGCGTGTGCTTTGTCATCTTAACAGCAGCTCCCACATGGATGACCCGTCTGGCGAACTCCTGCTATCCTTCGCGCATGACTCTTTCCGTTTGCATCATTACCCTCAATGAAGAGGCCAACCTTGCCCGCACGCTCAAGAGCGTGAAAGACATTGCGGACGAGATCATTGTTGTCGACTCCGGAAGCACTGACGGGACAGTTGCCATTGCGCAATCCTTTGGCGCAAAGGTTTTTGTGGAGCCATGGAAGGGTTTTGCGCGGCAGAAAAATTCATCGCTGGCAAAGGCCGGCTGCGATTGGATCCTTTCTCTTGATGCCGATGAAGAGGCGAGTCCGGAACTGACGGACAGCATTCAAAAGCTGCTCAAATCGGCCCAGACGCCGCAATTTTCCGGATACACCATGAACCGCAGAAATCTTTATTTTGGCAAATGGATCAAGCGCAGCGGCTACTATCCTGACCCCAAGCTGCGCCTGGTAAAGCGCGGAGCAACCGAGTTTGAGCTTCGCGACGTGCATGAAGACATGAAAATGCAGGAAGAATTAGGACACCTGGAAGGCGATTTGATTCACCACGCCTATCCCACGCTGGAAAGTTTTATCGAGCATGCGAACCGCTATTCATCTCTGGGAGCGGACATGGTGGCGCGGGAGCGCAAAGCGGGGTTCAGCGTGCTTAATATTGTGGTGCGGCCTCTGGTGCGCTTTATCTGGGCCTACTTTTTCCGGGGAGGATTTCTGGATGGGCGCGAAGGCTTGCTGGTCCTGATGAACCATGCCGCCTATGTCAGCTGGAAGTATGCCAAGGCATGGGAAAAATCGCAAAAGAATACGGGCAACACATAGCGGATCAAACGGCGCTCTGCCTTTACTTCCTTCCCTGCTTCTTCTGCGCAATCACCAGGCCGCGCGGCGTGGGAAGAAAGACCACAGAAATAAGACCTTCCTGCTCCATGCGCATGGCGGATTCACGGACGGTCTTCAGGTGCGAGCTGGCGTCGTGCATCAGAATCAGGCCGTTGGGATTGATCTGGGGAAGAAAATGCCGGACCTCCGGTTCCCGCAACTCCGGCAGAGAGTCGCAGAACAGCAAATCAATCGTACCGGAAACTTTGGTCTCCAGGCTTGATTCGCAGCGGGCATCAATAAATTTCTTCAGGCCGGAAACATCAATCTTCTCTTTGGCCCGGACAAAGACTTCTTTATCTGGTTCACAAGTAATGATTTTGCCGGAACCATTCTGCTTGAGTCCTTCCGCCATGTAGAGAGTGCTGACGGCCAGAAAAGTCCCGGTTTCAACCACCAGGCTGGGCTTGACCGTGGTCATCAGGCATTTGAGAAATTCAAGGACTTCAACTTCAGCCGTCATAGTGTCAAACATTCTCCAGCGCTCAGGGTTGGGGCATTCAGGCGTGGCGCGATGATACTCAGGCTTGGTTTCCTGGTTACCATGCTGGACCACATGGTCTAGGACTTTGTGCACGGGATCGACGCGGCGAAATCGACGCCTCGCGATGACCAGCAGCACCAGTCCAGCGGCGATGGTGAGCAGGGCTGCGATCTGCGCATTGCTCATCCCAAGAAAAATTCGGGGATTGATGCGGATAAACTCAACCAGAAAGCGTTCCAGTCCAAAGAGGATGAGGAACTCTCCGGTAATCACGCCGGGAGCCAGTGGATGTTGCACGGCGCGGGAGCCGCGCTTCCATACATACCAATAGATGAGCGCGCCGGCAATAAATTCATAGATGGGGGTGGGATGGACGGCGCAATTCTGCGGCCATCCGGATTTGGCGCAAACGCCGTCCAGGCCGTTGGTCGGCACCAGGCCGTTGGGAAAAGCCATGCCCCAGGGCACATGGGTAGGTATGCCGTAATCTCCATCGCCGGAGATGAGGCAACCGATGCGGCCCACAGCATAGCCCACGGCCGCAGCGGAACTGGAGAGATCAAGCATGTTGAGCATCCCCAGACGATACCGCCGGGCCAGGAACAGCAGCGCTGCAATCCCGGCGACAAAGCCGCCGAACCAGGCAAAGCCTCCACGGAACCAACGCACAAGCTCCGTAAAGCTCTTGAGTGTTTCCGTGGTGATGCGGTCAGCGGGAGTATCGATGACGTGCCAGACTTTTGCGCCCAGAATGCCCGCGCAAGCCACAACAGCAACAATGGTGTAGGGATCAAGCTGGAGCTTGCGCCGCCTGATCTCCGCCTCAAGGGCAAAGTACGCAGCCGCAAAAGCCAGGACCATGAGAAGACCGAAAGTCGGGATTTCCAACGGCCCAAGATGAATATAAGGTAGCAGCGGGTCCCCTCAAGCGTAAATGTATTTACGCCCCAGTATAAATGG
>DAHUXF010000403.1 GCA_027307295.1 Acidobacteriaceae bacterium | reverse complement strand
CATTCATGGCCCGCTGAATATCTCCGGGACCCATCTCACCGGTTACAATCTAGGTTCCAAGCTGGGAGCGCTGGCTTCCTTTACCGGCAACAAGTCCGGGGGCAGCATGGACACCCTGATTCAGACCTTTAGCTCCAGCATGCGCGTCGCGCCGGAAGGCATTCGCGCCGATAACATCGTGCTGGACGTGCCTTCTCTCGGCATGGTCACAGGGAACGGCGTGATTGCCAGTGATAATTCGCTGAATTTCAAGATGCTCCTCAAGCTCTCCGGCGGCGCCAACAATCTGCTGGGAAGCCTGACCGGTGTTACAGCTTCACCCCAGAGCAAGGGGCTTCCATTCCTCATTGAGGGCAAGACCTCCAATCCCGTTTTCCGGCCAGCTCTAGGGGACGCCATCAAAGGCAATTTGGGCGGCTCACTGCTACAGTCATTCCAGGGCAACAAGAGCGGCACCAAAACAGCCCAGCCACAGGATCAACTGAAGGGTGCTCTGGGCGGGCTGCTGAACAAGAAGAAAAAACCGCAACAATAGCGCTGGGTGAGCGTTCCTTAAAGCAGGGTAGATAGCGCTGGTGCGCCACTGCTAGAATATCCATCAAAGCCACATATTTACCGGCTTCAAGAGAAGGTCTGCATCTATGTTCAAGAAATTGTCTTTCATCGCGCTGGGTCTGCTGTTGGTTGCAGGGGCCCTCCACGCCGATAATATTGTGGACGAAATCATTGCCCGCGTGGATGACCAGATCATCACGCGCTCCGATCTTGAAAAAGCCAAACAGACCAATCTGGAAGAGCTCAAGCAGCGCTTCCCCTCGGACTGGCAGGAAAAGTGGGCCGCAGCCCAGAATGACATGCTCCGCGACCTCATTGATCGCCAGCTATTGCTGGAGCGCGGTAAAGACCTTGGCATCACCGGTGAAACCGAAGTCGTGAAGCGGCTGAACCAGTTGCGCCAGCAGATGGGACTGGCCAGCATTGATGACCTGGAAAAAGAAGCGCAGAAGCAGGGCGTCTCTTATGAAGAGTTCAAGGAGCAGATGCGTGAGGGCGTAGTAACCGAGCAGGTGGTGGGGCAGGAAGTTGGCTCAAAACTGCATATCTCCAATGAGGAAATCCAGGACTGGTACAACAAACACCAGACAGAGCTAGCAGGGCCGGAAGAAATCAGCCTGAGCGAAATCCTGGTTTCCACCCAGCCGGCAAAGCAAAATCTGCAAGATAAAGACAAACCGGGCGCGGAAAAAGACAAGCCTCTGCCGGAAGATCCAGCTAAAGTAGCCGAAGCCGAAGCCAAGGCAAAACAGCTTGTTGCCGAACTGGCAAAGGGCGCTAAGTTTGAAGATGTGGCCAAGAAAAGCTCTGATGGCGCTACTGCTGCCCAGGGCGGCTCTTTAGGCACGTTCAAGCGCGGTGAACTATCCAAAGACCTGGAAGAAAAAACTTTTTCCCTGAAGCCAGGCGACATGACCGATGTGATCCGTACACGGCAGGGCTTTATTATTTTGAAAGTGACAGGCCATCGCGCCGCCGGGGTGGCGCCGCTGAAGGACATTTCAGAAAAAATTCGCGAGGCAATTTATTCGGAAAAGCTGCCGGAAGCTGCCCGGGCTTACCTCACCAAGCTGAGAGAAGAAGCTTATATTGACGTTAAGACAGGCTTTACTGACACTGGCGCCAGCCCCAATCAAGGCAACAAACCAGTCATGATGGCTGCAGCGGGCGATGCCAGCGGCAATCGTCCAGGGAAACCTCTCAAGAAGAAGAAGAAGTTTTTGGTCTTCTAAATGCAGCCCTTCTAAGTAACTGGTGCTAAGTGGCCTAAGGCCGGCCACTGATGATTCTCTAATCGTCTGCCACAACCTGCGGCAACTCTGGACGCGTCATATCTATCTATGGACGCAAAAGCCTGGATTGCCATCGTTGCCAACTTCGTTGTCATTGCCGGGCTGATCTCTTATGGATTCAGCCTATTTGCGGAGTATCACGCCACAGGCCGCTGGGCCAAGAACGTAACCGGGTTGCTCTCCGGCATTGGCATGCTTGCGCTGGCCGCTTCCATGCTGCTCACGCCCCGGAATGCCCTGGTAATTCTTCAGGTAGCGCAAACCGGGGCATCGCGCGTTTTTCTGGTCATCAGCAGTGTGCTTCTGCTGGCTGCGATCGCCGCTTTCGGCATCATCAATTACTCCCGGCCGCTGCGTCTCTGGCATGAACGGCGCATTGAAAGAGACTTGCGACGTGAACTTCCCAAAATCCCATAAACCAAGATCCCATCAAGAAGCGGCAGCTGCCACCAGGCAGGTCCTCAGCTGGTCTGCGGCGCAACAGACGGGCGCAAGCCATGATGATGGTTTGCGCCGTACGCTGCTCAAAGTTGTGCAGGGAGCTGCCCATGCCAATCCCGCTCTTGTGCTAACCGCCGCACTTGCCGGAGCTGCTTACCGGTATTCGCTCTTGTGGTGTGTTCTGATTGCAGCGCCTGTCCTCGTCACTCTTTTCGCTGTATCAACCCGCATCAACTCAGAGACCCATCGCGGCCTGGTAGACCTGCTGCGCAGTTATTACGGACGCCCCGCAGCCCTGCTGTGCGCCGCCGTCATCGTTGTCATGAACATGGCAATCATCGTGGCCGTCCTTATGGCCGTGACGGATGCATTCTCGATTCTTCTGCAGCTGCCCCGGATGTTTTTTATCGCCGTGGCAGTATTTTCCATCTGGCACATCCTTATTTTCCGCGACTACCGCAGAGTTGCCAGAGTGATGGCAGTAGTCGCGCTGCCCTTGTTTCTGTATCTTGGTGCTGCGTTGCTTTCAAAGCCCTCCTGGCCGGCCCTGGTTCGCGGTTCGCTTATGCCTGGCATCGTGCCTGATCCCAGCTATATGATCGCGGTACTCGCAATATTCGGGTCTCTGTTCGCGCCGTGGGCCCTGGTATGGCAGCCTCGGTCACGCTTTCATTCTCATAGCATCACTGGTCCTTCAACCCCGGCAGGGCGTTATTCCGGAACGCTGATCGCTGCACTTCTGTGCTTCGCGATCATGGTTGCCTCCAGTGCGCTGGCGCATGTTGCTTCAGCCGGAGAACTCACCATGCGCGTGGCCGCGGAGGCGCTGGCTCCCGCAGCAGGTCCTCTGGCCACCGTGATGTTTGCGTTCGGAATCATCGGCGCGGGAGTAGCGGCCCTGCCATTCCTGGTGGCTTCCATGTGCTTCAGTGTTTCTGAAGCCATGGGATGGCGCAGCGGCTTCCATGAAAATCCCTGGGAAGCCAAGCGTTTCTATGTGCTGATTTCCGGCGTGGTCCTGGTTGCCGGGGCCCT
>DAHUXF010000402.1 GCA_027307295.1 Acidobacteriaceae bacterium | reverse complement strand
CGCACTGGCAGCCACGGTATAGGGGCTTGCCAGATACATAAGCCCAGGACCGCTGCGTCCGGGGAAGTTACGGTTCTGCGCGCTGATAACCACCTGGTCTGGCCGCGTGGAAACACCCGGCCCGGCGTTGATGCAGGCGCCGCAACTGGGCTCAATCACAATTGCGCCTGCCTTCTTAAAGATTTCCAGATAGCCTTTGTGCACGCAGTATTCGCGCGTTTCCTGCGAGCCAAACTGGATATAAAACTTGCAGGAGTCCGCAATGCGCTTGCCCTGCTGCAATGCCTCAGACAACACCTGTGCATACATATCCATGTCAGCGTTTTTGCCTGCTGTGCAGGTACCGCCATAGGCAATTTCCACGGGAACCGGCGTATTCAGGTCGCGGACAAACTTGCCATTGCCGGGATCACCCGGCGTGGCCACCATGGGAGTAATATCATCCGCGTTCAACTCGATGACATGGGCATACTGCGCGTCAGGATCGCTGAAAAGACCGGCGCACAGTTTCTCCGCTTCAGTCCGCGGCATGCCGCGCCGCTCCATCAGGAATTCCACTGTCTTTTCGTCCGGAGCCACAATGCCGGTGAAGCCTCCGATCTCGGCTGCCATGTTGGTCATGGTGGCCCGTTCGTCGACGGAGAGTGCTTCGACCGCTTCGCCGGAGTATTCCATCACCTTGGCGAGCGCCTTGCCGCTGCGGATGTAGTCCATGCTCAACAGGAGCAGAATGAAATCTTTCGCCGTAACGTTGGACTTACGCTTGCCGCGTACGATTACCTTTACTGACTCCGGAACCTTTACGCGAACGTCCCTGGTGATCCATGAATTAAATACGTCCGTGGTGCCGATGCCGAAGGCCATGCAGCCCACTGCGCCCACATGCGGCGTGTGGGAATCCGAGCCAACGTTGAGCTGTCCCGGCAGTGCGTAGGTTTCCGCGACAATCGAGTGGCAGATGCCTTCCGACCCCTTGCGGTCTTTCAGTTCGCCATGCAGCTTGATTCCCTGCTTGGCCGCGAAATCTTCCTGCTTGTATTTGAGCTGGCCGGCAAGGTCCAGCAGTCCCATTTTCTTTTTCTCTTCAGAGATGACCTCATCAAGAAATGTCAGATGGTCACGGAAAAAAAGGATAGTGGCCGGATCATTGACCCTGGCTTCCTTGCCCACAAAATGCTCAAAGAAGATTGCCGACATGGGCGTGACGTATTCGTGGCTAAAGCGAAGGTCAGTGCGGGCAAAACCGGAGTCGGCTGGTTTTACGTAGCTCACACCCTGCTCGTTGGCCGCATTCAACATGTGACGGGCAAAAATCTTTTCCGCGATGGTCATGGGCCGCTTGGCGGTAGTAATCGGCGGCAGAAAAACCTTCTTCTGCATCCGCGCGACATTGAACGGGAACAGCCCGCCATACTCGATCACCTGTCGCGTAATATCGTCTTCGCCTTCCGTAAACTTGCTCAACGGAATCTCCTGCCCGGAGCGAACTTTATCGATAAGGCCGAAGTCGGTGGAAGTCAGCACGCCCAGGTTCTGGCAATTCTGCTTGTAAATGCGCTCAATGTTCTCGGCAATCACGACACGAATCCCTGCGCACATCTCGGCATACGGCGACTGCTCACGGCTGGAACCCTTACCGCGACGCTTTCCGCTGACAGCAGCTACAAACCCGCCCTTCTTCACGTCACCGCGCTGGATCGGCACGTCATTGCCGCACTTGAGGCCGGTGTACGGCCACTCACCCAGCTTCTCATCGAAAAAGAAGCAGATATGCGCCGGGGTGATTTCGTCCGTGGAAATGTCATCGCGCAATTTGGGATTGTTCTGCGGATTCTTTGTGTCCCAAGGCAAGTCTTCTCCGGCCAACTGGCGGCGAATCAGCGCAGGGTCTTCGGTGAGGAAAAGGATGCGTCCCGTAAATTTGCATTTATCGGGCCGCTTTTCAATGGCGCGGGTAAGTAATGAAGGTTCCACAACAAAATTCTAACAAGTTTAGCGGCGATTTGCAGGCCCCTCTGATACGAAACCTGACTTCCTTGTTATCCTGTAATCGTTATCCCTGTAAACACCATGCCTAGCTGTTTGAAATGCGGTGATGCACTGACCGTCAACGAAGAAGGGGTTGCTCCGGTCCTGTGTGACCGTTGCGCCGGGGTCGCCACAGGGCGCGCACGGCGCGCCATGGCCATGGGTGATCTGGGCAGGGCGCCTGTTACAACCGCCTTGCTGGCAATTAATATTATTGCCTTTATCCTTCAACAGATCCCGGGATTGAATGTAACGAACTGGGGGGTTAATTATGGTCCAGCTACCCTCAATGGCGAGTACTGGCGCTTGTTCACAGCGGGTTTTCTCCATGGCGGCATTTTCCACATTGGAATGAATATGTGGTGTCTCTGGAGCCTGGGGAGGCTTTCAGAACGGCTCTTTGGCAAGTGGCAGACCTTTGTGATCTATATGCTCACTGGCGCAGGTGGAGCGCTTTTGAGCATCGCCAACAATCCCCGTAACGCTGAACTTGGGGCCTCCGGTGCGGTCTTTGGACTTGTTGGGGCCGTCATCGCGGGCGTCAAATTCGGCGATCTGAATATTTCAGCAGGAGAAAAGCGCGCTGTCCTTAGCAGTTCAATCACATTTGCCGTCCTGAATTTTGCATTAGGCCTTGGCATAGGCTCGTTTGCCAGAATCGACAATATGTGTCACCTGGGCGGGCTGGTTACAGGACTGCTCGTGGGCCTTCCGTTGGGCGCATTCCATCGCAATAAGGTCCTGCAACTGACGATCCTGGTGGCCACTGCTGCTGTGCTCTTTGCCGGAGGCCGGGAATTGGTGCTGAAGTATGGAACCCCGGAAGAATTAAAACAGGCGCAGATGGCGGTGAACCAGGAAGATTATCCACGAGCCATTCAGCATCTGGAGAAGTACACCAGCGCCAACCCGTATGATGATCGCGTATGGACCATTCTGGGCGCTCTTTATGCCGAAACCAACCAGCGGCAAAAAGCAGTTGAGGCGTTCCAGAAAGCGCTCAAAGCCAATCCTGAATCAGAAGCCGCAAAGCGCGCCCTGGAACAGATGGCTGAAGAAAGCCCTCAGCAAAAGTAATCACGGGTTTTGCGGCTTTCTTCGCCGCAGATTTGTACAGATGAACGCGGATCAGAAAGAGATGGTGGCCGCGAATCTACGCGAAAAGGCGCGAATCTATAACAACCCAGCCATGAACTCTCAAAAAGTATGTTTTCTCCGTTCTAACCGCCAATCACGGTGGCAGGATGGGTCGATCCGGAACGCGACAGGGCCGAAAGATCAGCTTCCACCATCATCT
>DAHUXF010000401.1 GCA_027307295.1 Acidobacteriaceae bacterium | reverse complement strand
GGCTTTTGTTATAACTTGCTTTTCTCTGCGCCTTTGCGTCCTCTGCGGTAAATTGTTGCTCGTCAGCGTCCTTTGCGCTCTCCGCGGTTCTCAGCCGATGATGCTGGCTTGTGCCGTAGCGTTTTGCGGTGCTCTTCAGAAATCGGCTCATGTTCTCCGGTTCCCACAACGTGCAAGCGCAGGAAATTCGTTGACCCGCTGCTGCTGCGCGTGCCTGCCACCACGGCGATCACGTCGCCCGCCTGCACAGCATGCAGCTTGAGCAACAATCGCTCCGCATTGACCACCATGTCCTCGGCATTCCTGGCGATCTGGCACATCAAAGGATGCACGCCCCACATCAGGTTAAGCCGCGCGCACACGGAAGGCCCTCCGGCAAACGCGAAGATATGGGCCTTGGGGCGATACTTGGAAATCAGCCGGGCCGTTGTGCCGGTTTCTGTATAGACCGCGATAGCTTTCATTTCCAGGTCTTGTGCGGCATGGGCCACTGATTCGCAAATAGTCTCAGAAATCGAAAGATGGCGGTGCCGCCGGCGCTGCAAAGTCTCGTCTTTGGCCGATTCGGCCTCAAGGACAATTCTGGACATGATGGCCACTGCCTCGCGGGGATACTTGCCGCTTGCGGTTTCCGCTGAGAGCATCACGGCGTCTGTGCCGTCGAGAATTGCGTTCGCAACGTCGCTGGCCTCGGCCCGCGTGGGTCGCGGATTCTCAATCATCGACTCCAGCATCTGTGTTGCCGTAATCACGGGTTTGCGCCAGTCTGCCGCGCGCCGGATTACGTGCTTCTGGATAAGTGGAACTTTTTCCGGCGGCATCTCCACGCCCAGATCGCCGCGTGCCACCATTACACCGTCGGCCACGTCCAGTATTTCTTCCAGATTGGCTTCGTCGATGGCTTGCGGTTTTTCCAGTTTTGCGATCACCCAAGCATCGGCATTGTGCAAACGCACCTGGCGCTTCACTAATCGCACGTCATCGGCTGTACGGATAAATGATACCGCCACGATATCCACGCCGTGCTTCAGGCCGAATTCCAGGTCCTTCTCATCCTTCTCCGTTAACGAAGGCACGTTGACCACGGTGCCCGGAAGATTGATGCCCTTGTGCTCGCCCAACATGCCGCCATTGACCACTTCGCATTCCACATCGTCGCCGCGCACGGCGGCTACGCGCAATTCAATCAGCCCATCGGCCAACAGGATGCGCGAGCCGGGTTGCACTTCTTTAGCAAGGCTCTTGAATGTAGTAGAAATGGTGGTGGATGTCCCCGAAATATCGCGCGGCGTAATAGACAGGCGCGCTCCACTCTTGAGAGCAATAGGCGTGCGGTATTTCAGCCGCCCCGTCCGGATCTTTGGCCCCTGCAGGTCCTGCATAATGCAAATGGTGCGCCCTTCTTTTTCGGCAACGCGCCGCAGGCGTTCGATCACGCGCGCATGCTCCTCATGGGTGCCATGTGAGAAATTCAGGCGGGCAACGTCCATGCCCAGGCGCATCAGGTCACGCAGCGCGCCTTCAGAGCTGCTGGCCGGACCAATAGTGCATACAATCTTTGCTTTACGGCAGTTGGAGGTAATATTCAAATCCTGACCCTGGAATGGGGTTGTCACTCTTATACCTTCGTTTCTTTAGCGTCGGCTTCAGCTGTCTTGGGAAATACCTGGGCATTCATTTCAGCTCCCAGCAGAACAATCACAGACACAATATAAAGCCAGACCAGCAATGCTATGGCGGCGCTCAGCGGGCCATAAACTACGGAGTATGAGGCGTAGTCTTTAACATACCAGCCAAAAATCATAGTTGCGGGAAACCACAGGACAGCCGCCATGATCGCGCCGGGCAGCACCTTTCGCCATGATTGTGTTTTGGGGACGCCGTGGTGATACATCAGGGCCATCAGCGTAATAGCGGTGAGAAGCGCAATTGTCCATTGCACAAGGTCCCATAGCAGCAGGATCAGCGGCTTGAATAAGTGCATGGTTTCAGACTGTACCCAGGTCTCCACCTCGGTGCCGAAAGCCACGAGTATGGTGGCAAATCCAAGCGGAACCAGCGCCAGCAGCACCAGATAGAGCGCCACCGCCCGCTCCTGCCAGAAACCCCATGTGTTGGCCATGTTGTAGGCTTTGCGAAAACCGTCCATCCAGGAAATCATCACGCCGGTCGCCGCCAGCAACGTCACGATGGAAGCTGAGTAGATGATGCGCGTTGTGTGGTGCTGTTTGGACTGAAAAAACGAGAGCGCCGCAGACCGCGATCCCGGTGGCAGCACCCACCCCACGGCGGCTGAGATCTGTCGCAGGAAGCCCTCAGTATTATGGGATGCCTCCAGGACAGAGGTGACCACCAGGAACGCCGGAAACAGCGTAAGAATGGACGAGTACGCCGCTCCTTTTGCGATGGAAAACTGCCCGTGCTGGAAGGCCTGCCAGAAGGCCCGGCGAAACCGCGTAAGGTGCATTAGCTGAATAGGTTAAAGGGGCAATGGCGCGGAAGCAAGTTAATGCATCTCGGAACTATTTCCTACACCACAGAATCTCGACGGGATATTTTTCAAGAATTGCATCCGCCGGCATTAAGACCATGCCTTCATTCTTAGCTTGGGCCACCAGCATGCGGTCAAAGGGGTCATTGTGCACAAGCGGCAGTTCACCAAGAGTAAGGCTATGGGCGTGAGTAATAGGCAATGATCGCATCCCAAGCTTCGCAAAAGCCAGGTTGAGAGTTTCATTGGCGGTCCGGGCCAACCTGAGCTTGCCTCGGGTAACCTTGATTACGATCTCCCAGGAAACCACTGGGGACAGAAAGATTTCTTCATCACGATTCTCTAGGATTTGCCTTGTGCGGGCGTTCAGTCTCTGCTGGTCGTCTACGCTCCACAGCAAAACCGCCGTATCCAGAAGGTATTTCATGCCCGCTTGCTTTTGCTTCGCGGTTGGTGGGCCTTTTTCACCACTCGTTTTTCCGGTTCGTCTTCACCAAGGAAGCCGGCAAGAATGTCAGGCGGTAACGGGTCATTAAAATCATCTGCCATCCAGATTTCGCCCTTCAGGAATCCGAGGGGGCGCTTGCCCTGCTCTGGATACACTGGCACGAGTTTTGCGACCGGCACTCCTGCCTTGGCGATAATGACTTCCTCGCCCAGAGCAACGCGCTGCAACAGCTTGGAAAAGTTAGTTTTGGCCTCGTGAATGTTAAATTCCATGGTTTTAATGGTGGACTAAGTCCTTAACTAAGTCAAGGAAACTAAGTGCTTTAAAAAAAGCGTTATTTTTCCGCGGATGAAGCTCTCAATCACACCAGAGAATTTTTTTGCGACTCAAGGGCCAACTTC
>DAHUXF010000400.1 GCA_027307295.1 Acidobacteriaceae bacterium | reverse complement strand
ATGCGATTCAACGTGTTGCAGGATTTATTGGGGTGCGGTCTTCCCTTTAATCACCCAATCGGGCAAGTTTGCCTGGTCCAGCCAGTCATCTATGTAACGCCATGTGAGCAAGGTACTTACAGCCATCTGATAGTGCTGCTCAAAATGCTGATACAGGAACAGCTTCTCCAGACGCTCCCGGGAGATGTCCAGCTTTTTGGCGGCCAGGCCGGCGGTCAGCACATTGGCAAGAGTAACGTAGCCGAAGACAGGATCGACAGAGCCAAATTTGGGAACAACTTTCGACAAAGCGTCCTTCACGGGACTGAAGTATTTGGTAGCGCTCCCAAAGGAAAAAACATCCGCCAGCGCAAAGCTCCAGCGCACGGGATCCAAAGGAATCTTGGCCACGTGCTTGGCCCGGTTCACTACAAATCCCATCCGTAGATTGATTTCTCCTGACGCCAGGAGCTGGAAGTCAATGGTCTTGAAACCAAAGTCAAAATGCCCCGGACCATAAGCCAGCAGATCGGGGTCGTTGGCATCGTCCACGCGCAGCAATGCATAGCTCATGCCATAAACCGCTTTGAGTTTGCCGCCGTCGGGAAACGTCTGGTTGGAAATCAGATCTTTATGAAAGATCAGATAGGTCGATTCCTGCAGTGGAATCCCGAGTTGAGGGCCATTCGCGCCCAGAGGGCGGAATTTGATAACAAAATTAAAAATTTGTACTTTAACTACAATCCATTCATACTTGGAATCGAGTTCCCGCAGATCGACCATTGCATACTGCTGGCTTGCTGGAAATTTGCCGATCTCACCGGTGCTTTTCAGTTTGTAGTAAAGCTGTATGTAGCCAAAGCCCTGCCAATCCGGTTCTTCCACGGGACGCCAGCTCAAAAAGTTGTCAATGCTGCTGGCGGCCTTGTGACTTGGATCGGCGTATTGCTCAGGCTGGCGAAAACTGCTCACATGGGTAAAGTAGCGGAGAACAAACTCCTGAAATTCCCGCCGGATCTCTTCAAGAATCTGAGTTGCATCATCATCGGGCCGGTCAAAGAGCATTTCATGAGTTTCGCCCATGACTGGGGCAGGCTTCCCTCGGAGAGTTGGCGCATCGAAGAAGCCTACCCCGCTATTGGGCCGGTGGAACGTGCGAACGATTTCGAACTTATCAGCGTAGTTCTGAGTTTTCTCTTTCTCTTCCCACCATTGTTTGAGTTCGAGAGCGTCCGCGAGACACTCGTCAACATTTCGAATGATCAGCCGGTCCTGGTCATTCAGGGCAGGCGTAGACGAGGCATCCATGAGTTCACTCCTTGTGATTACCAAGACGCATTCAGTTGGTCCCAGGCACGGCGGATTTTTCCCTGGGGGTCATAGAAGCGGAAGTAGTACATGTTTGAAAGGGTCCTGGGGAAAGTGGTGATGCATGCGTTCATCGTCATCATGCCATCAGCTCCTTCGAACTGGCCAGTCCCGCCCAGCACCGGACCCAGACCACCGAACCGGTAGATGGGCATGTGTGGGTCAAATCCTTCGACCTCTGTTTTGAACGCTCTACCTTCAACCATGTTCGCAAATACTTTGCCGATGGTATTGCCCTTTCTGTCCCAGAATTCAAAATATCCATTCCGGGTTTGAATGGGAGTAACTCTCGCCGTATCAAACGCATTGAAATACAAGCGCGCCTCAAGCCTGCCCAAGATTGGGCCTTCCACCAGTCTCGTGCACATTCCGTTGGGGCTTGTAACATCAGACTCGATGCGCACAAGCCGCAAGAGTTCCTTAACGTGCGACCCGGACATACCTTTGCCGTCTGCGGTTGGAATCACCTGGACTCCACCATCGGGGTCCACTTCACCCAGTACCATTACCGTTACAGCATCCGGATCAGGATCGGCAATGGGCTGGAGGGCCGGCATCGGCGCATCCGTTTGGAATTTCCCGGTAGGATCCATGAGGCGGATCATCATGCAAAGGGCCAGGTCCTTTGGTGGCTCAATATACCCGTTGATGGTAATCAACCCCTTTATGCCCGCCCACTTGCCGCGGCCTACCAGAATGTCGATCACAGCCCCAACACGCATTCTCCTTTTTCCGCCCTCTATGACTGGAAAGGTGTGGCCGCAGCCGAAGTTGTGAGCACCGCTCTTTTCAATGTCATGAAAATTCATCTGACCTTTGAGCATGCAGTAGCGCTGTGAGATTGTTGGATTGAAAACCCACGCAGGCGGATCGCAGTCAGGACTGGCGACGAAGTAGTCAGGAATGGGCATCCAGTGGATGCCAACTGTCCCAACCGCTTCGCCCAGCCGTCGTGCTGCGCGAAATTCATTGCCGGCCCACCCGGCTTCCATTTCATAGCGATGGAGCATTTCGTTTACATCCACAGAGCTGATGAATAAAGGAAGACCTGGTATCAGGAGATTGGCTTGGTTCTGCACTGTCGCATTGGGGCCATTAAACAGCGTAAAGTAGGCCGCGCTCTTCATGAGCGTATGCACACGGTCAATGTCATAGGTCGCCGGATTAGCACCGGTCGGGACCCACGGAAGATGTGGGAGTTGAAGCGCAGGCGCTCCTGGAATAGGTGCCGGCGTCGGTACACTTGTAGTGCTGCTCACTTGACTCCTCCTGACTCAATTTGGTCTTACAACACTCACTCAAGGGAAGTTGGAAAATCCACTCGTCATTGAAATGGATAGACTCAACTGCAACAGCCCCTGGCTGCGTTTGGATGGTATGAAACCGGCTGCACGCCGGTATTGTGTTGGTCACTTCCGCTGGCGCTGGCAACGGGCGCACTCGCGGGCGTTGGGACAGTTGCAGGCGCAGCCGGCGCCGCTGGCGCACTCGCAGGCGGGGCTCCGTTTCCTCCGGCAGTACTCTCTGCACCTTTTGAGGATTGGGCAGCGCTGATTGCTTTGCCTATCGCCTCAACGCCAAACATTGCGATTGTGATTGGCAGAAAAATCAATTGAAGAATCAAGTCGTCCACTTTCGTTTCCCTCCGTTATTGGCCCGCACGAATCGATGTTCAAATCAGTCAATGGACTGCATTGGTCCCCATTCTTCGTTGAAGTTTACGCATTTCTTTCCGGGTAGAAATTTGCTGAAATTCCAGGTGGAGGGATCAACGATTCCAAAACTGAAATCGAGTATGCCTTTTTCAAGGCTATCGCCGGTGTCAAACAGCTTTTTCAGGTAGGAATCCAAATGGGCTACCGCCGCCTGGGTCACCAACTCAAGTTCCTGGCTGGACTGGCTCCGGTTATTTTGAGACAGCAGGCTGGTCGTCTCTTTGATGCTAAGCAATGAGACCGCCAAGTAAAATCGAACAATCGACTCAGTTAGTTCACGCATTCG
>DAHUXF010000003.1 GCA_027307295.1 Acidobacteriaceae bacterium | reverse complement strand
TAGCCATTCACCCGCGATCCTCTAAATCCAACAGAATCAACGCGGGCAATTTTTCCTTCTATAGTCCTCTCCTCAATCTCCGGAACTGGGGTTCAGCTTTGGTTTTATAGCTGCTCGGGACCTTGAAACTCTGAGGCAATAGGTAACTCTTGCCCACCTGCTTTACTTTGTAAGTTGTCTGTATTTAAAGGTTTAACGGGCCTCAAAACGTTGAGTTTGGGCCTGTTTCAGCCGATTAGGACAGCAGACGGCACCGCCGCAAGAACTTGCCTGTGCAGTCGCCTGCAAGCCCTGTGGCGAACCCTGCCGTATGATAGAGTTTCTCGCGATGAGGCAGGCATGGTTGAAGCGCAAATAAGCTGGATCGATCACGAGCGGTTTGTCGGGAATATCAATGGGCATGCCATTGTGATTGATTCGGACCGTCAGAGCAACACCGCCGCCGGCCCCATGGATTTGGTACTGGTCGGGCTTTGTGCGTGTACGGCGACGGATGTGGTGAGCATTCTGCGCAAGAAGCGGGAGCCATTTACCGGGGTCCATGTGCATGCCGAGGCGGAACGAGCCAAGGAACCGCCAACCGTTTACACCTGCATCAAGCTGATCTATACCATTTCGGGAAAAGTCGCACACAAGGCCGTGGAAGACGCGGTCCGGTTGTCCGAAGGGAAGTATTGCTCTGTCTCAGCTATGCTGAAGTCTACAGCCCGCATCACCACGGAAATCCGCCTGGTTGAAGATGCGAGTTGAAGATCCGAAATGACGGCCTGGACATAACAAAAAAATGAAACCGGCGTGTTCCGGCAGAATCTATTTGTGAATTGGGGGAAAATTTGAAATGACGACGAAGAAGGTTGTGGTTTACAGCCAGCCCGGCTGACCGCCCTGCGAATGGGCTGAGTCCTACCTTTCGGAGAAAGGTATCCAATTCCAGGTAAAAGACGTTAGTTCTGACCAGCAGGCGGTGTTTGAGCTGGTGCGAACTTACAACAGCCGTTCCACTCCCACGATCATCGTCGGTGACCAGGTTATGATCGGGTTTGATCCTGAACGCCTGGACCAGATGCTTGCCAAGTAATTCATCTGCCATAGAAGTCCGTGGCCCTGCAGCGGAGAAACATCCGTGGCGGGGCTATTTCTTTATTGCTGCGGCCACATTTTGCTGGGGCGCTGCCGCCACTTTTGGCAAAGCCATTTTCAATGGGAGCCTCTTTGCCGGGCACGTCTTAATTTCCCCCGTGGTGCTGACCCAGGCCCGGACGAGCTTTACGGTCCTCGTGCTTGGACCGTTGTTGCTGCTGCGTTTTGGCCGGGGCATCTTCAGGATTGGCCGGCGCGATCTTGGACTCTGCGCCCTGGTGGGTACTTTGGGCGTGGCCTGCTCGAATTACTTTTATTATCTGGCCATACAGAAGGCCACCGTCTCTCTGGCAATCACGGTCCAGTACACTGCTCCCGTGTGGGTCTTGTTTTATATGGTCGCACGCGGAAGGGAACGGCCGACGTTGCAGAAGATCATCGCGGTGTTCATTGCTCTGGTGGGCACGGCGCTGGTCATCGGGCTGTTCCATTCCAACGTGCGTCTGAGCGTGATAGGCGTTGCGGCGTCACTGCTGGCATCTTTTGGCTACACTTTTTACAACATTGCCGGACAGGGGTTGGTGACCCGCAATCATCAGCTTACCGTGATGTTTTTTGTGCTTTTGAGTGCGGCAGCGATGTGGTTGATCGTAAACCCGCCCTGGCGGCTGGCAGAAGCGCATTACAGCGGACAGCAATGGGAGTTTCTGTTCCTGTTTGCCTGTCTCTCCATGGTGCTGCCCTACATTCTCTATTTCACGGGTTTGAAGTATCTTGATCCAACCCGGGCGGTCGTCACCAGCTGCCTGGAGCCGGTTTTCGCCATCCTGTTTGCAGTTGCCTTTGTTCATGAAACCCTGCGTCCACTGCAGGTGCTGGGAATCGCCGGCGTTCTGGCGGCCACAGTCATGGTCCAGATGGGGCACAAGTCCGGGCCGCTGCCGGAAGTTGTGTAAAAAATAAACAGGCGGCCACTTTCAGCCGCCTGCAAAAACGTGCAACTCAAGCAAGGTTTAAATTTAGAAGTAAGAGCTCTGGTTTACCCACTGCACACGCTGCACGGTTGTGGTGGCTTGTGCTCCAGTAACAGAACCGTTGCTCAACGTGGTGGAAGGGAACCAGGGTGGCGCAAATCCGTTCTGCCCAAAACGACGATCAAAGTACACGTTTCTGGTAGTTGTATTGATGCTTTTGATCTGGTTTTGAATGCGTCCACCAACGATGGTCAGGGTGTTGATTGCATTGCCAACATTAGTCAGACCGCCCGAGCCGCCCTGAGAGATGGTAGCCAGCGAGGCGTCAATTTCCAGGTTATTGTTGGCCTGCTGATTATTGAGTTGAATGTCGCCATTGGCGGTAAAAATTCCCAGCGCCTGCTTCGTGTCATTGCCGGGTATCAGGGTGTCCGCAGGCTGGCCCGCAATCTGGTTTTGCGTCAGGGTTACCGGCTCAGTCTTGTAAAGGATGTCGCCTGTAATCGCTACGTTTTGCGCTGCTGTGACGGTTACCGCGCTGTGGTCCTGAATGGCCGGCAAACCCTGCCCTGGCCCGGACAGCGATGTGATGTTGCCATTTACATACAGCATGGTGGATGGAGTGCTGGCGTTTGTGACTGGATCGACCATTTGCGGCACACCGCTAATAACAGTGGTGCCTCCACCATTATTGATCAAGGTTTGATTGTTACCGGGATCAATGGTGACGGTGGTGATGGTGGAACCTTGTTTGATGGTAAAGACCTGTTGTGCGGTATTGCTCGCACTGGTTGCCGTGGAGAGCGTTACGCTTGCACTGCCTTCAACATAGATGCCGCCGCCGGTAAATGTCGGCGTGCCATTCACCACGGTGTAAGGCAGAAAAACTCCAGAGCTTGCGCCACCGCTGGGGTAGGGGTTTCCATTGACGTCCCTTACATTGTTGTGCAGATCATTTTTGGTAACCGGATTTGTAGCAACGCCCTTGCCATCAAGTACGGCTTGCTCCTGGTTGTAATCATTGGGAGGAAGCGGAATGGAGTTCTGCCCCAGGTTCAGTCCGGCCTGGAAAGTTGGGGCGATTGTCTGTTTGCCTTGCTTGTCAGAGGTTGCGGCTAATTGGTCACAGGTGTTGCCACCGAACTGATAGCCCGCTTTGGAAGAGGCGCTGCCCACAGTATCAGTAAAGATGTAGTTGCCACTGGTTCCGAACGTCCATGCGCCATTTGTAAAGGCTGGGCCGGTAATGGTTCCGGGCACCAGCGAGCTTCCATTACAGATGTTCCATTGATCGATGAACATGCCCCAGGCGGCAAAGCTGGTTTTGGAATTAACTGCTACCAGGGTTGCATTCACGATTACGCTGCCACGGTCATCCAGTGTGGTGGCCTGGCTGCCCTGGGCCTGGCCTATAGACCGCAAGGTGTAATTGTAAATATATTTATAGCCCGTTACCGCACCTGTGGGAGCGGAGCACGTACCCGAACCGCCCAATACCTGGCAACTGGCGAGAGCGAACGTACCTGAGACTTTATATTTGCCTGGCCACGAACCAGTGGACTGTCCCTGTCCTGTATAGGTCTGATAGGACGAATAGTTGTTATTCAAGTCGGTTTGGACTGTGACGTCCGTGCCGTTGGCGATCGGCTGCTGTGAAACTCCAAACGATGCAGGAATGGCCGCCACCACTTCATTCACCATCGCTTCCCGGGCAACGTTCAGGCCGGAGTCCGCGGCATAGAATGAACCGCGGAAATTACGATAGTAGCCGTTGATCAACATATCGGACCGGACAGAGAGCACCATCGCAAGGCTCAGGCCAGTGAGCAGCATGAGGATCATCAAAGTGGTGATCAGCGCTACTCCGCGTTCATTTTTCTCCCGCCGCGGGCGTCGAGACTTCCAAATACTTCGACCTTTTTCACGGTTCATCACTTGCCCTCCATTAGTCATTCATGCTCATGTTCCGTGGATTAATGACCACGGACTCGTTTTCAATTCTGTATGCGCCCCCGTCAAAAGTATTGCGGAAAGTATTGCTATAGTCCGCCGGAGTACGCCCGATCATTGAGACGCGAATTGACCGGATCAAGCTCCAGTCATGGTTGTATGTGCTGGCGTCAAAGCTGTATGCGTTGTCGGTTGTGCCATTCCAGACGGAAGCGCCGACCTTGAATCCAATGACCTGCTCGGCAATCACATTCGTTTGTCCGGACTGCGTTCGCACCAGCTTCGGGTCTGTAGGATCAGAAGCATCAACGGAATAAGTGATGGGCGCAAGCTTCAGCACCCAATCCGTCGTGCAGAACTGTACCCCTAGTTTGTTGCTGTCCGCGGTATTGGAGAGTGCCAGGGGATCCTGGGTGGTGGTGTTGGTGCCGTCTGTTCCGGTGGGATTGTGGGCGAGCTTTACTTTGCCGCCCGTTACTGAACCATCACTGGTCAAAATTGTCGTTGTCATCTGTGACCCATCGCTTTTGACCAGCAGCAATTGGTCGCCGGTGTGAAAGGAATTCGCCAATTGGTTTAAAGTCGTCGAGCCGACCGGAGTTACAAACAAGCTTGAGCTGGTGGTGCTGACGCAGTTCGAACCAATGTCTGAAGGGTTGGACGGTGGCGTGGTTGTGTCCATAGCTATGACGTTCAGAGTGTCAAAGCATGTGCTGCCATAAGTGTGCGTGGTGGCGTTATAGCAACCGGTCCCCGGCGCGCTGTTGACAATGGTAATGCCGATTGGCCAGGAAGGTATATTTACACCCTGGTAATAGCCCGTTCCGGCATTCACTACATCAATCTGCATCTGCGCCACAGCATTGCGCATGGAAAGATTAAGCCCGGTCTGGTTCTGCTGTGAGGTAAATATCGGCACATGGGCCTTCACCAGAGCTAAGGCGGCCCCGCCAATCACCATGAATACCGCCATGGCAACCGTCAACTCCACCAGTGAAAAACCAGATGATTTTTGCTGCGCCATGTTTGCTCCTTGTCTGCATTGATCTGTCATAAAACCGCTACCTCACCATGCTCGCCTGAAAAGTTGTTGGCACAGTGCCGACCGTCTGCAATGACACCAGGACTGTGAACCTGCGTACGCCTGAGGGCAGCCCCGAAGGACTTTGTTCAATCACCCAAAAGCGCTTGAACGTAAGAATGTCAGAAGTAGCGGCTGGCGGGGTTGCCGCTGTGACCACGCTGATGCTTCCATCCGGAGCGTGCGTGGTGGTGGTAAAAACGGTGTTTCCATTCGAGTCTTTACCGCTTACCGTCTCCACCATGTCTCCGTCGCCGGAGGAAATTCGGACCTGGTCGAAATAGTCAACGACCTCCGTGACGGCCCCCACCGTGACGGTGGCTGTGACGGGTGTTGTCAGACTGCCTGCGCTGGTCCCGTTGGGCACCGCGATGGCAGGATCGTTGTAAGGATAGCGATTCAAGTCATCCAGTTTTTCGGAAGCCAGCAGGGCTTCCGTGCTCATATAACGGGACTGGGTTGAATTGCCGCCCAACTGAGACAGCAGAGCCGCAACCCCGAGCAGGCCGATGGCCAGAATGGAGATTGCGATCACGGTCTCAACCAATGCGAAGCCGCTCTTGCGGCGCGTACTACGGTGTAACTTTGATATTGCCATAGCTCGTTACCGATATGGTTTCTGTCTTGCCGCCATAAGTTAAAGTTAAAGTTGTGCTGCCGACGGGAGCGGAAACGATCCCACTAGGACGAAATTGCAGCGTTGTGTCCGCCCCAAGCGTTACTGGAACCCCGGAGTTCGATAAGGGAACCGGACAGGATGTAGCAGCTGGCACACAGTAATTTGTATAAGGGCTCACACTGTCAGGCGCGCTTTGGATCTGAAAAGTAGATGTGGCCTTGGTGAACACGATTTGGTATGGAGCGCTCGCAGAAATTGCCTGAAAACGGGTTGCCTGAATGATCCCGGTGACTGAAGCTACGGCGCTCCGCATGCGGTAGGTTGCAATTACATTCGTTATCAGCGGCACCGCCATCGTTGTCATAATCAAGACGATCACAACCACGAACACCATCTCCAACACGGTGAACCCTTTGTCGGACCGGTTGCGCAATGCAGTCACATTTCGATGAAGACGAACCGGATGATGCTCCATTCGGGCTTTCTCCATTCCTTACTCGCACCCGATTTGGTACGAGTGGATGTTAGTGTTTTAGTTCACTGTGGCGTGCTGTTCAACTTACTAAAGTCCGTTTCAGCGACCGAACCCGGCCAGCAGCATCAGTACTCTGAAAAGCGCGTAAGTAGTTGATCGCTAATATGTTGCGGTATTCGCCGTTACAATTGAACCTCTTACCGCAGAAGTTCAATTTGAGCCTGGGAGAGAACTTTATAGGGCAAAAACAAAATAGGCGCTTCGTGGTAGTCCAAAAGTACTCTGGAGGGAATGGAGTGTCAACGCTGAGGCGAACAACTTATAAAACTAAAGTAATAGAACTTTTGGTTTAATTCTGGTTTTAACAGGTCAAAGATTTGCTTGTGGCGGGAGCGCCCCCGGGTCAATCAGCGCCTTTTTCTAAATTACGCGAAGTTTAGAAAGGGCGATTGGCCTTATTTCTTCAGCCAAAAGCCGGTTCGCGCTAAAATAACAGCAGCCATGAAAAGCCCTCTGACCCTTGCCGCCATTCTTGTTTTTTCTATTGTCCCTGCTCTTGCCGGGCAAAAACCTGCCCCCGGAGAGAAGACCGCTCTGGTGAACATGACCATCGTGAAAGAAGCGAACGGCAAGCCGGTCAAGAACGCCGAAGTTGTTCTCCATCTGGTGGCCCCGAATGGCAAGCAGCGGCCGGAAGGGTTGGAACTCAAGACCCACGATGACGGTAAAGCAGAGGCCTCGGCCATTCCCTACGGCAAGGTGCGTATTCAGGTCATTGCGCCCGGATTCAAGACCTATGGGGAAGACTTTGACGTGAATCAGCCGAATCTGGTTATCACCATCAAATTGCAAAAACCTGCCGACCAGTTTTCTATCTATAAGTAAAGATTTGCAGACAGCTTCAGGGGCCTCCGCGCAGGCATGGGACCAATGTGTGCGGGCGTGTTAAAAAAGGGGCCAGGAGCTTGCTGCCTCCTTGACATTCATGCGTAGGAATGTCAATTCTAATAGCTTTACCAAATCGCAAAGAGAGAATCAGGGAAAGGGCTTATTTGAAAGTCAGGGTGTTTTTTCACGGAAAATGTTTTGATGGAACTGCCTCCGCGGCGTTGTTTTCCCGGTTTTATCGTGAGCGCATTCATCCTGACGCTGAATTTCAGTTCACCGGCCTTGTCCACCGCGCCGGGGCCCTGTTTAATGAAGCGGATTTTGATGGGGACGAGAATGCCATCGTCGATTTCAAATATTCCTCTTCACCCAGGATTACCTGGTGGTTTGATCATCACCAGAGCGCGTTTCTTTCTCCGGAAGATGCTCAACATTATCGTGATGGCGACAAAGGCCAGAAGTTTTTTGATCCTGATTTCAAGTCCTGCACTAAATTTCTGGCCCAGATCGCGGCCAGCAAATTCGGTTTTGATACCCGTCCGGTCAGCGAGTTGATTGAATGGGCGGACATCATTGACGGCGCCCAATTCAAAAGCCCGCAGGAAGCGGTAGAGATGGCGCATCCGGCCATGAAGTTGACCATGGCCATTGAGTCAACTAATGATCCTGAATTTTTGCCCCGGTTGATTCCATATCTGGTAAGCGAACCGCTGGCCAGCGTGATTCAAGAATCTTTTGTTGCGGCCGTGATTCCTCCGCTGCTGGCCCGCCACCTCAAATCCATTGAGATATTGCGCCAGCGCTCGGAATGCCGCCAGGGCACAATTTATTTTGACGTCAGTGATCAGGAACTTGAAGGCTATAACAAATTCATCCCTTACTTTCTGCACCCTGAGTCCGTTTACAGCGTTGGGTTAAGCAGCAGCAGTTTCCGCGTTAAAGTTGCGGTCGGTTCCAACCCATGGACGCACAAACAAGACATGGTGAACCTGGCCAAAATTTGTGAGCGCTATGGTGGAGGCGGCCATGCGCGCGTGGGCGCAATCTCTTTCCCGCCGGATAAAGGCGATCTCGCCCGGAAAGCGGCGGCAGAGATCGTTGCGGAATTGCGCGCTTCTGAAAGCAAATAAAACGTTCCGAACTAAGGTATGCACTTTAATCCTTACCTACACCCGTACGCCAAATATAGAGAGAATTTATGCTGGCCATCTTGAAGCAGAGTTGATGCTTCGATACGCTCAATCACAGCCCTCAACAAAATCTTTTAAGGACGTCTCTCTGGGAGCGTAGAGCAGTGCAGAACATGCAACGGATTCCGGCCATACTTCTCATTTTAGGGCTCGTTGTGAGCGGTGCCGCGCAGTCACCAAAGCTGCAGACACCCAAACCTGAAGAGCACGGAAAAGCCTGGACGGGTTCAACCCGCCGTCCGCAAACTTTCGCCGGAACAGAAATTTGTGGTTGATACCGTAAAAATGGCAGTGGCTCTGCCGCAATCCGATCAGCAGGACCGTCTGCGTGTCCTGGCAACAGCGGCAGAAGTTGTTTCGCCCATTGACCGAAAAATGGCCAAAGGGTTCTGGAGTGAGGGCACGCGCATTGAGTCGGAGTTGATCAGGGTTGGACAGACGCCGGCCATTTCCATGATGTCCACCGGTCAGGGAGACTGCGCTTCGGCCAGGGATTTTGTCGAGAACCTGCCGGACAATGCTGTGCTGCTGGCGGAACAGTCTTTAATCGGGGCGCTGACCAACTGTTCCCGGCAGACTGTAGACCCGGTTTCGCGCAAACTGGACGCCGCCATGGACAAGCATATTGTTGCGGCACGGGCCCTGATGGCGGCGATGAATGCACAGGGCACAAAATCAGCATGGACAGAAGAACACTTTGCCAAAATGTTTGCTTCTCTTCCTGATGCAAAGGAGAACGCTGCTGAAGGCGAGAGCTTTGCCGCCATGTATGGGCAGATGTCCGGTGAGGTGAGCAAAGATACTGCTGCCAAGGCTGGATTGCAGCTTTTGGACTGGCTGGCCAATCTGGAGAATTCGCCGCTGCGCGGGTTTTCCATCCGCGTTACCACGGACGCGATGAAGCAGGCCCTGGGGGAAGCAGCCTTCCAGAAAGCCTTGCAGACGGATGTAATTGCGAATTCGGCAGTACAGAACGCCGGCAGCCCGGACCAGATCATTGAGAGGCCACAACCGGAAAGCGTCTCAATCCTGGCGGCCATGGAGCACCAGGGGGCCGACCAGACCGAACGCCTGAATGGCTTGCCACCCACTACCCGCGCTCGTGAAGCTGCGGCGCATGGCTTTGCCTCTGGGACTTCAGGCGACAAACAGATGGCGCGCAGATATTTTGATATGGCATTCAGCGCCGCTGATGAAGTCTGGGATGCGCGTACGCCGGAGATCAATGCGGCTGCCATATTGCAGGAGATCAGCGAAGCGGCAGCCCAGGTGGACTCTGTGAATGCACTGGTCCGCGCCCAGAAGCTGCGTGACAGCTCCGCTCAGGCCATTGCCATGCTGGCCGTAGCGCGCGTGGTGGCAAGCAATGCTGGTCCGCATTAACGCCAGCTCTCGTTACAAATAAGGAAAGTAACCTTACAAAATTTTAACTTTTTTGTAGTTGTGATGTACACAATGACATTGTTAGGCTTATCAAAACCACATTTATAAAGTAGGGTCTTCATTTGGTTCATATTGTTGACGTGCAATGTCCTAAGTGTTTGCGTAAGTTCAGGACAGTGCCCACGGTGGTGGAGCATTCTGGGTTTCTATACTGCTCTGTCTGTGGTACACGGATGAACATTTCTGACCCCAAGCCCATTGGTGTGCTTTCCCGGGATAGCACTTCATGATCACGGTATTTCTGCCCTGCTCCAGGTGCGTGAAAATCAGGTGCGCGAAAATAGTGTCTGTTTTCAGGACCTGCGCTCTCCTGATGCCCGGAAGCTACGGGTACTCTAAGCCTGTTTTCAATTCGCCCCAAAGTCACCTGCTAGGCCCGGAATATGGTTGCCATGCCATCAACAACTGGTTAATCTGGCCCCAGAAATTCAGGAGATGGCCAAATGTTCCACGGCAGGGTCTGGCTGGCGGTCTCCAGCCTCGCCATTCTGGTATCGGGTTTATCGGGAGAGCAGAAGGTGAGCGAGCAATCGCCACGGCAGGCGATTATTGAAATGTTGTCCGGCGGAGAAGCCGGATTTAAAAAGCACCTCACCGTGGAAATGCAAAGCAGGCTGCAGGACCTGATGAAGCCTTCCCTGAACGGCGCGGCCAATCCTTTGCAGGCAATCATCAATTCGAAATCTTCGCCGGAAGAGAACTTTCAGGCCTTTGATATCGGACCGATCCTGTTCTCCTTCAATAGTCCGCAACAACACGAACGCTATGAAGTACAGCTTGAACGTGATGAGATGCAAGGCGCATCTGACGTCATGGGATTGTCATTGCATCTGGTAAGCAATGGCATTGAGCAGGATAGCCCCGTAGTCATCCGGTTTGTGTTGAGTCTTAAACGCCAACAGGATGTCTGGCGGCTGGACGCGGTCACACTCAGTGCAACGCTTCCGGTGGGCGATCCACGGATACTGGACAGGTTCTGGTGGAATCCTGCTCTGCTTAATGCAAACGCCGGGGCCGGGGACAACAATGTGGCATCTTCTTCCATGGCTGATGACGAACGCCCAAAGATGACGGCTTTACGCGC
The DNA here is from genome assembly GCA_027307295.1 of Acidobacteriaceae bacterium. Taxonomy (GTDB): domain Bacteria; phylum Acidobacteriota; class Terriglobia; order Terriglobales; family Acidobacteriaceae; genus Angelobacter. The sequence goes on along the minus strand of DAHUXF010000003.1, from coordinate 15,124 downwards.
TGTTCGCATGATTGCGATGGCGGAAAATCTTTATGCTCAAGGCCATCCTGGCATCGGCTATACCTGCAATCTGGCGGATCTGGTGAACGTAGGCAAGGGAATGGATGAAGAGGGCGTTTACCACTTTATGGATGCTGATTTCGCGCACGGCGTCTACAACGGATACCGTTTCGCCCTGAGTGGCTGTGAACGCCGCCCTGCCAGTGTTTTCCGCGTGGTCGCCGAACCTTTAGCGGGCCATGGAAAAGCATATTGCAATGACAACGCCAACAATATTCGCGCCTCAGAAGACGGTCGTGGACTCACCTGCCTTACATCAGGAAAGCTCGCCCGCAAATAAATGCTAGAGACAGCAAGAGTAACAAGGAGCAGGGAATGCCTCTTTTTGCATTCTTAACTGCGTGTTCCTTGACTGCATGAGTCAGGGCTTTTGCACCTGTAGATGGTTGTCGACAGAAAACACTCCCGGGATCCCGTTGGCCCGAATGCTTGCCATATCTTTGTCAGATTGGCTGTCTACCACGCCTTCCAGAGCAACATGACCGCTCTTCACAATGATATGAATTGGTGGGACCGATCCCATGGAATAGCGGAACAATGGTGAATCTTCAGCAAACAATGCATGCGCCACGGCCAATCGTATGCGGTCGTCGCCGCTGGAAGGCGGCAGAACTTCAATCTGATTATTGACCTGCTCCACGCCTTCTATTTTACGGACCACTTTTTCCGCCGAATCCTTCAGCACAGCGTTCCGCACCTGGCCCATCAAAGTTACTGCAGGGCCATCGACCTTGTATTGCAGGTTGTCAAAGATGGTGAGCTGCGGCAGCATCACCAGTTCATGACGGACTTCGCGGGAAATACGGTCTTGCATGCGTTGCGATCCGGCTGGGCCCTGGCCATGGCCGGCTTGCGCGGCCAGTGCTCCTGCGGTCAGTGCGCTGATCAATACGGTGAGCAGACCGGTCAGGAACAAATTGGATATTTTTTTCATCTGCCATCCCCTTACGAGCAGGATGTTCTGTTCATCCTGCACCTAAAAATTCCTAAAATCTTTTCTCTGTATGTTGGATGCATTCGTTGATGTACTTGTTTCCACCAGAAAGTAAAGATGCAAAGGAAACTTTCTCAATGCTCACCTAGATACCTTAGCTGCAAGCTAGGAAAATTAATTCAGATGTTGGTTAAGCAGCTTCATACCCAAACCTGCCATGAGTACAATCGTACCCAATTCTATGGATTGCTGAATATCCCCTGTAAAAATGCGGATAAAACGCTACGGACCTGTCAGCGGATTACTGAAGTACTGTTGTCACATATGAAAGATCACTAAAGAATGACAATGTCACTTAAGGCAGTGGCCATCTGGTTCTGCTGCCGGGATTCGCGACTAGGAGAATGTAATGAAAAAATATTTCACATTATGTGCGCTGGTGATGATGGCTCTGTCTGCGGCCTCATTTGCCGGAACAACAGCGACCGGAACCAACACCGTGTCGCCGACGCTGCAAATTTCAGCCACCATCCAATCAGCTGTGCAACTCACGCTGAGCACCGGCACTGTAGCTGCATCCCATTGCGCAGTGGCGGCAGGCGGGACAACCGACTACTCCATGAGCTTCGGAACAGTGGACGCGCTGGGCATCAATGCTGGAGGCTGTAATAAATTTGCTCCAACCACGCCCGGCGTCACCAATGCCATCTACTGGTCTGACTATACTCTGAACCCGGTCTTCACCAGCCAGACGTCTGTTGCAGGCCCCACCATTAAAGCCCAGGTCACCACTGACTTTGGAGCGCCGCACAACATTTTTGTTGTTCGTGACACCGCCAATTCCAGCACGATTCCCGCCGGCGCCGGATCGTTTACGGCCATGGGTACCACAACCCCGGACGTTATCGTTCCTGCATCGCCTGTGATTGCCAGCGGCACCCCAATCACACGGTTTATCGGCGTGGCCGTAACGCCTGCGAACGGCGCCACGGTCCTGACTGGTCTGCAATCAGCAACCGTCACCTTTACGTTAACGGTACAGTAACCAGCGGTTTGTTGTAAGACCGCTTTTGCCAGTCGTGAATTTAGATGATGAGAGTAATGAAGCATGACCTTCGATGTCCGCCCCTTTCCGCCGTTCAGTCCGGTTGGAAGGTGGGTTGGGCATCGTTCGTCATGGCGAGACGGTCTCTCATCATCTTCTTTATTACGATTGTTCTGGTGAATGTGCGGGCCCAGGGCGCTCCCGGCTTTCAATTGTTGCAAGCGCCGGGTGGCCTTGCCGGCACCCAGATTGGCAACAGCTACTTCATCACCTTTGGATCAATGAATGCGCTTGGTCTTGGTACGCCAGCAACTGGCCTGACGGTGGCGGCTTCCGGCACAGGCGCGCTTTACTTCACGCCATTTCAGGTGCAATTTACGGGATTGAACGGGGTTGGACGGAGAGCTTCATTTACCGCGTTTGTGAGCACAAATTTTAATCATCCCGCGGCGCAGGTATTACAGAATTGCCCGACTACGGCATCCTGTTCAACTTCTGGCGGGTATAGCGCAATGTCCACTGTCCAGGCAGCGCCCAGCACGATCATTGCAAATACAGGCGACGCGACAGTGACTGCTGGAATCGGGATATTTCTTCCGGACAACGATGGCGCGGCGGCTTTTAGTGGCGTCGATAACGTGGCCGTTGTTACCTATGTTATGCGGGACATTAATAATAACCAGGTCCTGCAAACGGCAACGGTTTCATTCAACGCCGCTCCGAACAATACAGTCCAGACCGCAGTCCAGCTTACATTGGCCACCGCTGCTGGTGGATTGACGGTTACACCTGCTGCTGATTACTCCATGAATTTCGGGAATGTAAACGGACTAGGTTTTGGACCTGGAGCGGGCCTCACCACAGTTGCTGCTGCAGGAGGTGTTATTTACTCTACGCCGTATCTGCTTCAGCCCATATTCACTGATTTCACTTCAACGACGGCCACTATCAAGGCCTTCGTCAGCACGAATTTTGCTCACCCCGCGATTTTAAAGATGAATGATGCGGCCGCCTCTGCCGGGCCATACACGCTCATTGGAACCAGCGCAGGGACAGCCACGCAAATCACCAGCACAGCCGGAGACCGCAGCACGATCACCCGCTTTCTCGGACTCTTTGTCTCCAACGTCAACGGAGCCGCGGCCTTTACTGGAAACGATGCCGCTACCTTGACCTTCACTTTGACGGTGCCTTAATGAAGATCGCAATTACCAAACGCCTTCACCTCCTCTATCTGTTGACCGCTTTGCTGGCGATTACATCCAGCGGGATGCAGACACATGCTCAATCACTGGGTCTGGCGCCTGCGCAGGTAGTTGAACAGTTCAAACCTGGCGTGCCTTTTGAATTTGATCTTTCTGCCGTAAATACAGGCGACGCTCCAGCGGACATGACTGTAGAAATTACCGACTTCTGGTATGACGAGAGCAATGAGAAAGTTTTCTCCTCGCCCGGAACTTCTCCGCGCTCTGCGGCCAACTGGATCCAGTTTGTGCCGGACCACTTTGAAGTTGCAGCCCACGGCACGCAAAAGATGAAGGCCATTGTGACGCCGCCTTCGGACGCGCGCGGCGGCTATTACGCTGTTTTGTTCGTACGTTCCAAGCCGCAGCTCAGTTTTACCAAAGCCGACAGCAAGGGCGTGTTCACCAGCATGCGCATCGGCTGCCTGGTGCTGCTGCGGGCTGAAAAAACAGAAGAATACAAGGTTGAGCTCAGTGACGTTAAGGTAGCGCCGCCGACGGACACCCGCGGCTTGAGCGTGGACTTTAACCTTCTCAACGCCAGCAATACGCACGTATTTCCTATAGCGCGCGTGGCCGTCCTTGATTCTGCCCGCAAATTGGCGGCCAAAGCGGAAAGCGAGCAGAAGCGTTTTCTACCCGGACAGAAAAACTCAATGCATGTGGAATGGACAGGAAAGCTGCCGGCGGGGAATTACACCGCATTACTGACCGTAGCCTACGGTGAAGACCGCATTGAAACCCAGCAGGTTCCATTCAGCGTCGCTGCGCAATAGGTGCACGAGATAGGGAATTGATAGTGAAGCTGGTTCAAAAAATCACGGCACATCTGATCATGCTTGGCAGCATGCTGTCCGTGGTTGTTCTGTGCCCGGCGGTTTGGGGGCAGTCGATGGATGCCAATGGCATCCCATCGTTGGTGGAGGTTTACTGGCAGTGGTCCCGGACCATCAATCTGCCTGGGCTCTCCAACCTGATTGTTCTCGATCCGGACGTTGCCAGGGTTGAAGTGGCAGGCGAGGGACTGCAGATTTTTGGCTTATCGCGCGGGGAAACTGTGGTGGTGGGCTACCTGCATGAAAAGCCCGTAAGCATTCGTGTTCGCGTGGTGGCCCGGCCTATCGTCATGGTTTCGCCTTCTCTCCTGCGCCGGCAGAGTGAGATGGCACAGGGATCTTTTGGTTCTTCGGTGCAGTTCGCCAATTCCGGCGCACAGTCAACCATCTCGGTCGTGAATAATTTCTCCTGGACACAGTTGGCCGGCAGCCAGGGTCGCCTGTATGTCAACAGTGAAGTTGAGGACAACGATTATCAGGGCGGCCACACATTCAACATCCGCCATGGCACTGTTGCTTACCGCAGTCCCGGAGTTGACGTGACGCTGCTGGATAACTTGGTGAGCCTCAGCAATAACGGTTCGCAGCACTACGTTAGCCCTTATATGTCCACTGATTCCATTGAGTTGCGCGGCGCTGCGGTGACCTTAAAGCAGGGCGGCAATCAGTACATGTTTTTCGGCGGCACATCGATTCCGTTCTACTTTCTTACGCTGGGAGCCACGCGCGACGTGGCAGGGTTTTCATTTCACCGGCAGCAATCAGCCAAGCTCGATCTCTTTGCCACCACCAGCTACATTAATTCTCCAGCGGACTTTCTGAATACATTTGGCGGACGCCGCAATGACTGGACACAGACCGCAGGCTTCGGCTATCAGCCGACGAATCACTGGACGATTCAGGCTACCGGCGGCGTAAGCGATCACGGCGGCATGGGCCGGGGAGAGGTGAGCTATGTGAGCCGCCGTTTCATGTTCTTTGGCGGCGGGGTGGCTTCATCGCTGTTGTTCCCATTGAACCGGGTGCAATCGGTGTTTTCAGGAACCACCTCCGGCAGGGCGGGAATCACTTTGAATTCCGGGGAGCGTTTTTCTGAGTCATTGTATTATCAGCACACAATCACGCAGGCGTTCAATAATCTTCTGCGCGCCGGCAGTTCTGATTATCTGACACCAGCATTTTTCTGGCGCATCAACCCTCGCGATGACCTGAACTTTAACTACACATATAGTCGTAACCAGGGTGGATTCTCCAGCCAGCCAAGCACCGGGAATCGCTTTGACACCAGTTGGCGGCATCAGATCACTGCGCATCTGGTCAATGCCGCCCAGTTCACGGTTGGATCGCTGCAGGATCCTCTGCAAACCACTTCAGAAGACCAGTTCAGCTTCCGCGATTCCATGACATTTCCCATCAAGTCCGGCAATCTGATGCTGGGCTTTGAGCAGGACCGCCGCAACCCGTCTCTGGTGCGGGAACTGGGTTCGGAGTTAAACCTGCTTTCTCCGGCGCTGCAGGCTTTGTATCTACAGGACCCGGTATCTTTTGTGCAGTCGAACAATGTGCCGCCGGAAGTTCGGGCGCTGCTGGACGCACAGGTCCCTGTCAGCACCTCCTTTTCGGCTTCCGCGCAACTCCGGCTGGGAAAACGGCTGGTTGTAAACCCTAATTTCTCATTTGCCCGCACCACCAACGGCGTCACCCCGTCCTGGACGCCTTTTGCCGGCTACGGCCTGACCTACCAGGTGCGGCCTTCACTTGATTTCAATTCCGGCCTTTCAAAGGTGTGGGCATTGGGCAATGGCAACAGCGTCCAGCGCACAACGCTTTTGTATTTTGGTTTTACCAAACGCTTCAGCGCCATGCCGCAGACGCTGCTGCCGTCAAAGCACATAAGCCGCATTGTGGAAGGCCGCGTCTTCCGCGACAACAATGTGAACGGCGCTTACAATGCCGGCGAGCAGGGGCTGGTCGGGCTACAGGTGAGACTGGACAATGGCGAAATCGCGGAAACCGATGAGCAAGGGCGCTATAAGTTCAACGACGTCAGCCAGGGGGAACACACCGTTTCCATCAGCCTGACGCAGTTCGCCGGTCCGGTGCGAATGACCACCAAAAACGCGGCTACGGTGGATTTGATCCGGCAGAGAGTCGGCGTGGTGAACTTTGGAATTGTTGATTTTGCCCGCGTGACCGGCAGCGTATTTAATGACCTTCGTTTTGAAGGAAAGAAGCCGCTGGATGCCAAAGGACTGCCCAATGTTCATCTTCTTCTGGATGATGGAAAGCTGCGCCGCACAATTGTTGCACAAGACACAGGGGATTTTGAACTCGACGATGTAGCGCCGGGCGATTATCGAATCAGCGTGGATGCGAACACGCTGCCGCCTAACTATAGCCTGCCGGCTGATACGTTTACACTTCACGTTTCGCCGGTATCGACAGCTATTCAGGAAATTCCAGCCCGCGCGCAGCGTTCAATATCCGGTAGGGTGTTCGTTAAGGTTCTGTCTGAGCCAGCTCCTTCCGGCGATACGGGCAATCTTTCTGGCAATCTAAAGATCAGCGGAGTCCCCACGGGAGGCGTCCGTAGCCAGCGCGGCGGACAGGGCGGCGGCAAGCCCAATCAGGCCGGGCGCGGACAGGCGCAGGGCGCCAGCGGCCAGCCTGCTGGCGGAGACTTTAACCTGGTGCCGCTTGCGGGAGTTCGCATTTCAGCCGGATACGGCGTTGCCACCACAGACGAGAACGGAAATTTTCTGCTGCGTGATCTACCTGCCGGAGACCTCACGGTGACCATTCTCCCCGTGAAAGAGCTGCAACCTGGCATGAAGGTCCCGGAAGGAAAGGTGAAAATGCCCGGCGACCCCATACAGGTGCAAGGCGCTACCATTGTCATCACCAACCCGGAACTCGCACCGTATCTCGTGGACAAACCGAAACTCTAAAGCCTTGCGCGCTTAAGCGCCCGGTTTACCGCGAAAAAGGAAGAACAACTCAATCATCAGGATCAACACCACAATAAATTCCAGAAGAAATCCGCGCGCCTGATGAAACTCTTCGATCATGAAATCATAGAGTTCGTCTGCGGTGCGCAGCTTTTCCTGCACCAGCACCTGGTAAGCTGTGACGCCGATTTTTGAGGCGCATAGTTTGTAGACGCGGGCGGAGAACATGTCGCCAACAAACTTAAGGGCGTTGCTGGTCCGCTCTGTCAGCTCCGTTACATCCAGAAGCATCGTGCGCAATCCAGCGGCAGCGGTACGCATGCGCCATCCATAAAGAAGGCCCTTGCGAGTGTCCACAAAGTCGTAAACGCGCTCCAGTTCGCGGGTCAGCATATCGTCATAATGCCGAAACTGTAAAAGCTGGGAGTTGGCATATTCCAGCAGCAGGATTGTAGGCTCCGCGCCGGCGGGCGTATCAAAGAGAAAAGCCGCATTCCAGCCTGCCACAATCAGGTCAGTTGGGTAGTATGACATGGAGCCCTGCAATACTTCCGTGCGCTCCTGGTCAGCCAAAGGCATTGCCTCGCCCTGCAAGATCTGGCTGATTTCCTTCCCGTACTGCTGCAGAAGCCCTGTGCCGCTGGTGGTTCCCGGAACGGAATGCAGATGGATGATGTAGTAGTCTTCGCTGAGCCAATGGCTATAAGGATTTCGCTGGGCGGCGCTGATTCTCTTCAGCTTGTCCCGGACTGTGCTGCGGCACAGGTCGTCGAATACTGCGCCAGTGGTCCAATTGCAGGAGAGTTGCTGTAGCTTCTCCCAGCTGCCGGAAAACGCAAACCGCAGCAGCACGCTGACAACGCCATAATCGTAGTACTGAATCGTGGCTTCAAACCGCTCTCCGGTGGGAAGATACAAGGGTTCTAATGGTTCGATGACCGGAGGACGTTCAAAGCGCACATGTTCCGGCGCTGTGTGCTTGAATATGGGCGAAAGCCGCATGCCGCCAATCAGGGGCGGCAGTTCCGAGAGTGTGATCTCATCGGCAACATCATATAAAGTTAGAATTACAATTGAGCCCTGCAGATTGGCGTTGGGCATGGTTTTATCCGGGCAGCAGCATCCACGGATAGTTTACCGGAGCGGCGTTTCACTTGCCGTGATGTTCCTACTTTGCCACCACGGTTGTGATTCTTACCAGTTCTTGCCTTGTGACGCCTGCGCTGGCCGACACCTGCATGGGACGCATTTCTTCACTGATGGAAAGCTGTTGCGTCCAGGGCGGCAAGTTGTAAAGCACGGCCTGATCATTGCGGTATTCACGTTCCGGTGCTGGAGGAGCAAGCACTACCTGCACCACGATAGCACTGATATGCAGTTCAGATTGTGCTGCATTGGTGCCAGCGCCGCTATTTTGGCCTGGCGCGTGAACGGCTAATGTAAATAAAGCAGCAGCGCCAAGCAATCGGATGAGGGGCCGTTTGTGTGGGGGAGTCCAAACGTACAAGCGCATGTCCGTGTCTTCCTTGTCTCTTATCTACGATCTACGCTCATCGGGGAACAATGCGATCAGTCCAACGGGATTTTATCCAGCCAATGGGCAATCTTCACGTTCCATCCCATTCTGGTTGAGATGGCGGTTTGGAGTTGAGAGGCTGCCTCAGGCTCTCCATGGACCAGAAATGTTGTTTCCGGTTTTTTCTTAAAGGTCTTGAGCCAGAATAAAAGCTCTTCAGTATCGGCGTGATCACTGAACTGTTCCAGGGCCGTCACCTGGGCGCGGATAGGAATTGGATCAGAGAATATCCGCACCGATTTTTCGCCGTTCTTGATGATTTCTCCGCGCGTGCCAGGAGCCTGAAAGCCAATAAATAAAACCTGGTTACGCGGATCGGGCAGACGCAACATGAGGTGATGAAGAATCCTTCCTCCGGTCACCATGCCGCTGGAGGAAACAATAATGCAGGGATACCGCACTTCATTGATCTTCTTGGAGTCATCCTGTTTGGGTGCAAAATGGAATTCCTCCCAGTTCAGCGGCGAGCCATATTTACGGACCAGTTGCTGCGCCTCATCAGAACATTCCCCAATATGCTTCAGGAATATCTCCACCGCTTTAATCGCCATGGGACTGTCGGCAAAGACCGGGATGCGTGGAATCTGGTTTGATTCCATCAGCTCTTTTAGAAGAAACAAAAACTTCTGCGTACGCTCTACGGCAAAGGCCGGAACAACGATTGATCCGCCACGGTGCACCGTGTCATTGATGATTTTGGCCAGTTGTGGGCGAACATCGTCGCGGGGGTGGACTCGGTTTCCATAAGTAGATTCCATCACCAGCAGGTCCGGGTCTTCATTGCTGTCTGGTCCTGCCTCCACAACGCGGCCGGGGGAACTGGGAAGCAACGGCACCCGTCCAATGTCGCCGCTGAACAGCAATTTGCGCGAGCGCCCATTGGTGGAAAGAAACGCCTCCACCATGCAGGAGCCAAGAATGTGTCCGGCATGGACGAAGCGGAATGAAAGCTCGGGGCCAAGTTTTTTTTCTTCTTCGAAACCTATCGCCTGAAATGATTTCAAGCAATCCTCCGCTTCCTGCAGGGTATAAAGGGGCAAGGCAGGATGGTGCTTCGACGACCGTTTCTGATTGTGGAAGCGCGCTTCCTCTTCCTGCAGGTGACCCGAGTCGGGCAGAATCACGGAACACAGATCAATGGTGGCTGGGGTTGCGTAGATAGGGCCTCTGAACCCTTCCTTCACCAGTCGCGGCAGCCATCCGCAATGGTCCAGATGGGCATGGGTCAGGATCACGGCGTCAATATTGCGCGCCGGCACGGGTGTATCTTCCCAGTTGCGCAGCCGCCATTCCTTCGGTCCTTGAAACAGGCCGCAATCAACCAAGACCTGCATGCCCTGTTTGCCTGAAATGTCATTGCGCGTATTGATAAGGTATTTGGAACCGGTTACGGTCCCGGCAGCTCCAAGAAATTGCAGATAGGCCACGGTCTTCCTTACACAACAGTTTTTTGCTCCAGATCATTTCACCGCAGAAGGGCTGTCAAAGCAAATGGGCGTCATGGTCTGTTCTCCACTGTTTTTGACGATGTTTGATATTTATGCGACGAAATCATTGACTCACAATTCCTGTACTCATTCGTCCAAGAGGGAACCCAGGAATAGAGGTGCCCGAAAAGATACGGTCTTGCGCTCCACGATTTGCGTTGGACCTTCGCGATCCACGGAAGCGCTGCTGTTCATTTCCGAACAGCGGAGTACATTTGCGAACACTGCCTGCTTAGCTGCCACCCTTTGATCTCCTTTTGAATCAGCATGTTAGGTGAATGCAGATTCGGCATGGAAAATGCTTTTTATTGCATATATCTTGGAGCCTGGCGTTCAGGTAAAAGCAGAAGCAGTTCCGCAGCGAGTGGCCTAAAAAGACCGGCCCTCTTTAAGGAGTTGGGTATGCTTGAAGTAAAAAAAGCAAGTTTAGCCCTCTGCGCGGCAATGGCATTAATTGTTCTGACCGGCTTTGGTCCAAAGCGCGCTACGCCCACGCTCAACGGGGGCGAAAGCGATCCCATCGTGCGTCACATTTCTTTATTGCGCCTGGGCAGTCCACAGCAGAAAGCGGCGGCCGCCTACTGGCTGGGGCAGCAACGTGCCGCTGCGGCTGAAGCAGTTAGTCCGCTGGTGGAACTGCTGGGCGATTCGACTCAAGTAGATCCAGCCCAATACCGGCAAAGACATCTAGACAAGATGACGCTGGGGGAAGAAGTGGCCGCTGCTCTGGTGAACATTGGACATCCTTCCATTGAACCGCTGATCCGTGTCTTAAAGAATTCTCCCCAGGTTGAGGCGCGCAAAAATGCGGCCTGGGCTCTGGGCGCACTCCATGATACCGGAGCTACAACCAGCGATATCTGACCACCGCCTATCCAGTAGCCGCCTTAATTCGGCAATCGGGCCGCTACAATATGTCAGCCGCTGATAGTAGATTTCCAGTATGAAGTGAGAGAATGTAAAAATTGGTCATTGGGCAATCCGGCTGACTTCATCGAAGAACGCAGGCAGGGTCTCTCCGAAAATATTTTCAAATCCAGTGGATGATCTGTCTGGTGCGTTGAACACTCCGGTCTGATCGAATCTCATGGGCCGTGCAAAAGAGAACAGATGATTGAACTTCGCAATGTTGAAAAAACGATCAAAAGCCCTGCCGGAACGGTGTGGCTTCTCCGTCGCATCAACGTAGCAGTACAGGAAGGCGAGTTCGTGACCTTTATGGGGCCTTCCGGGGCAGGCAAAACGACTCTGCTTAGCATCATCGGCATGCTCGACGATGGATGGGCCGGCGAGTATATCTTTGACGGGAATGCAGTACACAAGCTGGACCGGAAGAAACGGGCTGAACTCAACCGCAAGCACGTAGGCTTCGTGTTCCAGAGTTATCATCTGCTGGACAATCTTACCGTGCAGGAGAACATTGACGTTCCGCTCTCCTATCGCGATATACCCAGGGCGCAACGCGTTTCCATCGTGGCAGATATTCTCGATCGCTTTCAGATTGTCGGAAAAAAAGATCTGTATCCGAACCAGCTTTCCGGGGGACAGCAGCAGTTGGTCGGCGTGGCTCGGGCTGTGGCCGGCAATCCCAGGTTAATTCTGGCGGATGAGCCTACCGGCAACCTCCATTCCGCGCAGGCCCAGGAGATTATGGAATTGTTTCGCAAACTGAATCAGCAGGGGACCACGATTATTCAGGTCACGCATTCTGAAGCCAATGCCGCGTACGGCAACAGGGTCATTCAGGTGAAAGACGGATGGATTGTGGAAGATACTTCCACCATTCGCGGTACCGTGACGGCGTAAGACGCTCAAGTCCCAACCTAGCGAGAAGCAGAAGCGGAGAAGATTTTCGTGTCCACCAAAGCGCAGGAACTCATCAGCAGTACCACCCTCAAGCCTGAGCCGGTGCGAGTGCTGATTGCTGATGATCAGGCCGATGTGCGCGAAGCGCTGCGGCTGCTTTTAAAAGCCGAGGGGTTCACCACAGAGACGGTCAGCACTCCCGGAGCGGCACTGGAAGCGGTCCAGACGAATGAATTTGACATTATGCTGATGGACCTCAACTATCAGCGCGACACAACTTCCGGACAGGAAGGGATGGATCTGCTTTCCCGCATACAGTCGGCGGACAGCAGGCTGCCCGTTGTGGTGATGACGGCCTGGGGCAGCGTTGAGCTGGCGGTAGAAGCCATGCGCCGTGGCGCGCGCGACTTTTTGCAAAAGCCCTGGGACAACCATCGTCTATTGAGCATCATTCGCACACAGGTTGATCTTTACCGCATCATGCGGCGGGCGGAGCGCCTGGAGGCGGAGAACAGCCTGCTGCGGGCGCAGAATCGTCCTATTTTTATTGCTGAATCCAAGGTCATGCAACCGCTGCTGACTTTGCTGAGCCGGATTGGCCCCAGTGATGCCAACGTCCTCATCACCGGGGAACATGGAACGGGAAAAGAAGTAGTGGCCCTGACGCTGCATGCGCTCTCGCCGCGCAGCTCGCGCCCCATGATTACCGTGAATACCGGCGGCTTGCCCGAAGGCACATTTGAAAGCGAGCTCTTTGGTCACATCAAAGGCGCTTTTACTGATGCGCGCGCCGATCGCGTGGGGCGTTTTGAGCTTGCCGACCGGGGTACGTTGTTTCTGGATGAAATTGCCAACGTTCCCCTCAAGCAGCAAGCCAAGCTGTTGCGGGTGCTGCAGGAACGGGAATTTGAGCGGGTTGGATCGTCGAAAACCCACAAAGTTGATGTCCGCGTACTGTCAGCCACCAATGCTGACCTGAAAGTTGAAAGCGCCGAAGGCCGCTTCCGGTCTGATCTGCTTTTCCGTTTAAATACAGTTGAGCTGCATATTCCGCCGTTGCGTGAGCGTAAAGAAGATATCCCATTGCTGGCTGCGCACTTCCTTAAGCAATACGCACAGCGGTATCGGAAGCCTGTAACGGGTTTTGATGCTGCGGCCCTGCGGAAAATGCTGGAGCATACATGGCCGGGAAACGTGCGCGAACTGGATCATGCCACGGAACGTGCCGTGCTCATGAGCACCGGGGAACAGATCCAGCCGGGAGACCTTGGACTGGAAAGCGAACGCGCAGGTTCAGCCAAGATTGAAGATTTAAGTCTGGAAGAGGTGGAAAGCCTGCTCATCAAAAAGGCCCTGGCGCGTCATTCAGGTAATATCAGCCATGCGGCGGATGCGCTCGGGTTGAGCCGAAGCGCACTCTATCGCCGCATGCAAAAGTATGGCGTCTGATCCGCACACTCAACCCGTAAGGAATCCCGCCGCAAAAGCGCCAGAAAGCCGGATCAAGCTGAACTTTGATACCCGCATACTGTTGATGACCCTGTTCATCAGCACGCCGGGAGTTGTCATCGCTGAACTTTTTCTCTGGCTGGGCAATCATTCCATTGAGCTGAAATGGACGGTCACCCTCTTTATTGCCCTGGCCTGGATGATTGGGAGTTCCATGCTGCATGCTCAGGTCATCCGTCCTCTGCAAACGCTCTCCAATATGGTGGCTGCCATCCGGGAAGAAGATTTTTCGTTTCGCCTGCGCGGCGGGGGGCGTGACGTCTCACTGGCCGACCTGATTTATGAGATCAACTCACTCGCCATCCGCTTGCAGCAGCAGAAGGTCAGCGCGCTTGAAGCCACAGCCCTGCTGAAGAAAGTGATGATGGAGATTGACGTTGCGGTTTTTACCTTTGACCAGCAGCAGCGTCTCCGGATCGTCAACCGCGCCGGTGAGGAACTGATGGGACGGATTGCTCCACGCATGTTGGGACTCACAGCGGAAGAACTCGGCCTCCAGGAATTCCTGCAGTCTCCCGGTCCGCAGACCGTACAGATGACCTTTCCCGGCAAGCATGGACGGTGGGCCGTGAGCCATACGTCATTCCGTGAGAATGGCGTGCCGCACGAGTTGCTGATTATTTCTGACCTGAGCCGCGCACTGCGCGAAGAAGAGCGCCAGGCATGGCAACGCCTGATCCGCGTGCTGGGCCATGAACTGAACAACTCTCTGGCCCCGATTAAATCCATTGCCGGGACGCTGGGCTCTCTTACTGTGCGCGCCACGCTGCCTGAGGACGTGGCCCAGGACATGCAACAAGGGTTGCGCGTGATCGAGAATCGCGTGGAGTCTCTGAACCGCTTCATGCAGGCTTATACTCGCCTGGCGCGAATGCCCGCGCCTACACGCGGGAAGGTAGAGGTTGGCCCACTCATCGAACGCGCGGCTTCGTTGGAGCGCCGTCTGCCTGTAAGAACTTTGCCCGGACCAAACGTGACCATTGACGCCGACGCCGACCAGATCGAGCAGCTAATTATCAATCTGGTCCGTAACGCCGTGGACGCATCGCTAGATCCGTCTCTGAAGCATCCTGGTTCGGTGGAGATCGGCTGGCGGACGAATGCCCGCAGCGTGGAGATTTTTATTCGCGATGAAGGCCCCGGCCTGCTGAACTCTGACAATCTTTTTGTTCCTTTTTTTACCACCAAGCACGGCGGCAGCGGCATTGGCCTGATCCTGAGCCGCCAGATTGCCGAAGCCCACGGCGGCGTATTGCAGCTTGCCAATCGTCATGACCGTACCGGCTGCGAAGCCGTGGTCGCATTGCCGCTTACCTATGACGCGGCATTTGGGTAAAAATCTTTACCGCGGGTTGGCGCGGACCGTGTGGCACCGGCGCCCTCGCCCGGTGTCTTTCCGAGCTGTGCCGCATCTACGGCGCTCGTCTGGTATGGTCAGCTTACCCATGGCTTGCGCGCCTGGGCTATAGCGGTTTTATTATTGCCGTAGACCGTTGAACCGAAGCACAAGATCCCTCTGGCCTACTCGCGCGCTAATGACGGCGCGCGCTCGCTTAACGGCCATCGGGAAGACGAATTTTGAGGTAGAGTACGCAAACCCTAAAATCGTTTTAAATAATGCCGCTCCTTCGGAGCTGCATCAACAACTATTGTTGCAGCATAATATTCGGATGACAGAC
>DAHUXF010000039.1 GCA_027307295.1 Acidobacteriaceae bacterium | reverse complement strand
TAATGGCCCAGAAAATCCTGTGCGCCCAGATGCACCACCATCGTCCCGCCCGGATCGTTCGCCGTGACTTTTACATCTTCCGGGTCGGCGAGATCGACCTCGCTGAGCTGCTGGACATAATGCGCGTTGCTCTCCGCGCTGTCACTCAGCTCGCTCACCAGCCGGTTGTAGATCTTCATGGCCGCCGCTCGCGATGAAAGCGGTTCGGTCTCCGTGATCCCGCGAATCACCGGAAAGGAATATCTGGTCTTCCGGTTGGCGGGAAGCCCCATGACCACGCCATTGGCATCGATCAGGCTGATGCGCGAACCTATCTGGGCGAACGCCACCGGCGTGCGCTCCTGTATGGTCACGGCTATGCGATTGGGCAGCAGCCGCATCACGGTCGCCTGCTCTACCCAGGGAATCTGTTCCAGTTGCTTCTTGCGCTCGTCCAGAGGAACGGAAAAGATGTTGCGGGCAATATCGGCTCCGGCCACTTCCATCACCAGGGCCCGCGGCGCATTCCTCACGCCGCTGATCTCCACCGAGTCGCTCGACTGAATGCGGAAGCGCCAGGAGCTTGTGCCGTATTCATACGCCCACGCCGAAATACCCGCACAGCCCACCACCACGGCGGCAATCACGCCGGCAATCTTCAGCCGGTTCGCGGCTATTTTGGGGATGGTGGAACGCCGCACCGGCACACGGCGCGACGTGCGCAGGAATTGCGATTCCTCGCCGTCCAGTTCATCCAGATCAAGGTCTTCAGGATTGATCAGCAGCTCAGAGTCGTCCGGATTGATTTCAGGAGTGAAAGACTTTGGGCTTCTGCTTGCGCCACGTTGGACCGCCGCCAGAGAACGGGCTTTCCCCAGCGTGGAAGTGACAGGTTCGGGTTGTGTCAACTCGATAGAGTCGCGCGCCATTAAATCGCGGTCAACGGAGTTGTGCGCCAGCACGAACCAATATATCCGGTTTCTTTCCTTTTTGTTACCAGAATTTTAGGTTGTGACCGATTTTTTTCGGGTTTAGAAGGGATTGAGGAACTGTAGGAGTGGGCGCGCCGCTCCTTGCTGCGAAAGCTGATTTTTCTCGGGAGCCATGCGTGTCTCATTTGTAGGCTGTTCCGGACAACTCCCATGTGGCGCCGCCGCCCTCGGTGGTGAGATTTTTGGTTTCCGACTTTCGGTTCATAGATTTTCGCAAGGGTAGCCGCTGGCATCTGCTCTTTCGTCCCTCACGATAAAGCGGGTCGCGTACTTTGCAGAGTGCCTCCATCGCGCGTCGTTAGGACCATGAGCACGCCTGTGGCGCACTACGTTTGCGTTGATGTGTTCTCAAAAACACTGAAGGAATTGACCATTGCCGAACAAGAGCCGCAATTGCTGCAACCCGCGCGGATGCTCTCATCCTGTGCGCCATTTCCGTGGTCGCGTCCTGTGTGGGAAGGGACAAAAACGGTCTTTAATCTGGTTCCCTGTGACAATCAATTTGAGCGGGAATTTGCGAGATTTCTGGACAACGCGGAAGACGTTCATGCCTTTGCAAAATTACCGCAGCCATTCGGTTTTTCCATTGATTACACAGACTCAGGAATGAATCTTCGTTCCTATTACCCCGACTTTGTTGCGCTGGACCGCAAGCAGACGCATTGGCTTTTGGAGACCAAGGGCGCGGAAGATCTCGAAGTGTCTTACAAGGACCGCGCAGCCGAACAATGGTGCGAAAATGCAACTTAACTGAGTGGGACCAGATGGCAATATCTAAAGGTTGGGCAAAAGTCTTTGAGACCTTGCAGCCGGCAAAACTGGAACATCTTGCAGCACTGCGGCCTCGGCAAGCGACGCTTGTCTAATGGCCGCGAGGCCTTTTTTGTCGCTCCGCTTTGCTGCGCGACGGGCCTGCGGCGCAAGGAATTGCCTCTTTGCTTTAGCTACCCGGCACTGCCGTGCTGCGCTACAGATTGTGGCGTCCCCTGCGGGGACTGGCACAACCAACTGGCTCAACCGTTTGCTACTTATTCCTTCTGTCCGCGCCTTGGGCTTTGGGGCGGATGTTTTGAATGTATTCCTGAATAAGTTCAATCAGAACATCCGTCATCTTCTTGCCTTGCGCGGCCGTCGATGCTTTGAATGCGTCATGCAGGTTAGTTTCCCCATTCAGGTTCATCCGTTTCCACCTTGGTTCTTTGAACTGATGCATGAGCTGACGCATTGCCACAAACCACGCGGGTACGGTAATCTTTCTGACAGGCTGAAGTCCTCCCGGTTGCCGGGAGCCTGCTTCAAACTCCGCTGTTCGCCGTGTGCTCTTTCGCGGCATGCGGGCCTCGCTTTTTCAGACAAAATACGAACATAGCTATACGAAAGGTGGAGAGAGAAATGCTCAGAGAGAATACTCTTGTGCGCATTGCAGGCCTTGCAATGCTCACATTCGTGATGTGCCTTGTGTCCGCTCCGGCAGCGCAGGCGCAGATAACCGTTGGTGGACACGTCGGTTTTGTCATCCCCTGGGTGACCCATGGCGGCGGCCAAACCACCAGCATCGCAGATAATTTCCAGATCGGCTTTCCCCTGGGCGTTAGTTTCCACGGCACGGGCCGCATGACCCTGGACCTGGAAATGGTGCCCAGCATTTCCGACGATCCACGCGCGGTCACGCTCACCGTGGATCCGGGAGTGGTCTGGAGCATCTCGCATGGGTGGTCCGCGGGTGGACGCGTGGCCTTTGACGTCAACTCAGCACGGTTTGGCTTTATTCCCCTGGTCAACAAGAGCTGGAAATTCAAAGACCAGAAGGGATTCTTTAAATCTTATTTTGTTGAAGCTGACCTGCCGGTCAAATTCGATCACCCGACTGGCCTTCCTTCCACCAACTCGGTGACCTTTGCCACGCATTTCGGCCTGGGTTTCTAAAACCTCAAAAAAACTCTGCCCGGCTCGTTCATTGGGCCGGGCAGGTTTCACTGCAAAAGAAATCGAGATCATTTCGGGCATCACGGCTTTACGCCAGCCGCTACTTTTACCTCCGCTGCCTGCTTTTTCTTCAACTGCTCCAGGACCATGGGACCAAGCTGGGAAATGCTGCCGGCCCCCAGGGTAAGTACCATGTCGCCGGGTGCTGCCAGCGCAGAGACATGGCGCACCGCTTCCTCAAAAGACCCGACATATTGAACGCTGCCGGTGCTGCCATTGGCGGACTGAATGGCCTGCGCCAGCCGCTCACCATTAATTCCGGCTATAGGCGGCTCACTGGCGGCATATATATCCAGCACCAGAACGCTGTCAGCATCGGCAAAAGCGCCGCTGAACTCATTGAGCAGGTCGCGGGTGCGCGTGTAACGATGCGGCTGGAAGATGACGTGAACACGCTTGAATCCGCACTGGCGGGCGGCGGAAAGAGTGGCGAGGATCTCCGTGGGGTGGTGGCCGTAGTCATCAATCACGGCAATATCGGCAGCGCGGCCCCGGAGCTGGAAGCGGCGATCGACCCCGCGGAAGTTTTCCAGCGCTTCGCGGATGCGGTCCGGTTCAATATCCAGTCCCACCCCGACGGCCACCGCCGCGGTGGCGTTGAGCACATTGTGCGCGCCCGGGACACGCAGATGAAAATCGCCCAGCGGCTTGCCGCGATACGCCACGGAAAAATGCGCGTAGTGCGCGCTGCTGGCGCACTTGCCATTCACGGAGCCAATGCGAAAATCGGAGTCTTCATGTAAACCATACGTAGTGGCGCGGCGGGCCAGGCGCGGAAGCATGCTGCGCAACCGCTCGTCGTCATGACACAGTACGGCCATCCCGTAAAAAGGCACGCGGTCAATAAAGTCGAGAAAGGCCTGCTCCACGTCCGCCATATCGCGGTAACAGTCCATGTGCTCGCGGTCAATATTGGTAACCACGGCAAGAATGGGCGAAAGCTTCAGGAACGAGCGGTCACTTTCATCGGCCTCAGCCACCAGATACTGTGACTTGCCCAGTCGCGCGTTCGATCCCATCGCGTCGACGCGGCCTCCAACGACGACGGTTGGATCTAGGCCGCCGGCGGCGAGCACCGCGGCCACCATCGACGTCGTAGTCGTCTTGCCATGCATGCCGGCGATGGCGATGCCGTATTTCAGCCGCATGAGTTCGGCCAGCATCTCAGCCCGCTGGATCACCGGGACCAGATGCGCATGGGCGGCAATGATCTCCGGATTATCGCGGCGAATCGCTGAACTGGCCACCACCACCTCAGCGCCAGTGATATTTTCCGGGCGATGTCCAACAAAAATGATTGCGCCCTTTTCTCCCAGGCGCTCCGTCACGCTCGAACTCTTTAAATCTGAGCCGGAAACCTTGTAACCGAGCGTAAGCAGCACTTCAGCAATGCCGCTCATGCCGATGCCGCCAATACCAACGAAATGTATCCTCTGAATTTTTGCGAACATTATTTATGTGTCGCTGCGCGACAAAACCGCTTAGCTTTGTTCTCGAATCCTAGTTCTTTAGGCTCCTGTTGCTTGTCGCTCGCCGCGCAAGCCGGGCTCGCGACCTTTCTTTCCCTACATTACTTGCTTCAGAATCAAACCGTGTCCTTTCGCGTTCATTCGCGGCTAAGTCCATGTAACATGGCGCTGCACTCTTCTTAGAGGGATCGCCATGACCACCGCTCCACCTCGCAACTCGAACGATGCGACACAGGTTTTTCGCGCCGCCCGCGATTTTCTCCTTACCCATCGCGACGATTACGCCACCGCTTACGCGGGTTTTCAATGGCCCAAACTCGAACGCTTTAACTGGGCGCTGGATTGGTTTGACGCCATCGCCGCCGGCGACCGGCGCAATCAGATTGCGCTGTGGGTGGCTTATGAGGACGGTCGCGAGGACAAGCTGACGTTTGCTGAACTCTCTGAGCGCTCCGCGCGTATTGCGAATTACTATCGCGGACTGGGAGTGCGTCGCGGCGACCGCGTGCTGCTCATGCTCGGCAATATCCCGCCTCTCTGGGAAACCATGCTGGCCATGATGAAGCTGGGCGCCGTCATTATTCCCGCAACCACGCTGCTCACGTCCAATGACGTTGCTGACCGCATTGCCCGTGGCCGCGTCCGGCACATTGTGTGCACTGCGGAGCTGGCGGCAAAGATTGAGCCGGCCTGCGGGGAATGCACGCGCATCTCCGTTGGCGGCAAATTGCCGGGATGGCATGAATACGAACAAGGCTATTCTGCGCCTGCGGCGTTTCAGCCTGAAGGCGTGACCAGGGCAAGCGATCCTTTGCAGCTTTATTTCACCTCCGGCACCACGGCCAAGCCCAAGCTGGTAATGCACAGCCACACCAGCTATCCCGTGGGCCATCTTTCCACCATGTATTGGATTGGCATTAAGCCCGGTGACATCCACTGCAACCTGTCTTCGCCCGGCTGGGCCAAACATGCGTGGAGCTGCTTCTTTGCGCCCTGGAATGCCGAAGCCACGGTCTTTGTGATTAACCAATCGCGCTTCAGTGCGCGCGGCCTGCTGGACGCCATCACTGGATGCGGCGTGAACACTTTCTGCGCGCCGCCCACCGTTTGGCGCATGTTGATTACAGAAAACCTGGCTGATTGGAAAGTCCGGTTGCGCGAACTGGCCAGCGCCGGTGAGCCGCTGAATCCGGAAGTGATTGAGCAGGTGCGCGCGGCCTGGGGACTGACCATCCGCGATGGCTACGGCCAGACAGAAACATCCGCGCAGGTTGGCAATCCTCCGGGACAGAAGCTCAAAGTGGGCGCCATGGGCCGCCCTCTTCCCGGCTATCACGTAAGGCTGCTGAACGCTGAAGACCAAGATGCCGACGAAGGCGAACTCTGCCTGCCGCTTGATCCTCCGCCTGCGGCCCTGATGCCCGGTTACCAGGGCGATGACGGAAACCTTATTCCTCTGCAAGGCCCGGTGTACCGTACCGGCGACGTGGTGCAGCGCGACTCTGAAGGTTACCTGACCTTTGTGGGTCGTGCCGATGACGTCTTTAAAGCCTCTGACTATCGCATCAGCCCCTTTGAAGTAGAGAGCGCCCTGATTGAGCATGCAGACGTGGTGGAATGCGCCGTGGTGCCCTCGCCTGACCCATTGCGCCATGCGCTGGTCAAGGCCTTTGTCACGCTACGCGCCGGTTGTGCGCCTTCGCGTGAAACAGCTCTATCCATCTTCCAGCACAGCCGCAAAGTCCTTGCGCCTTATAAGCGTGTGCGGCGGCTGGAGTTTGTGGACTTGCCAAAAACTATTTCCGGAAAAATCCGGCGTGTGCAGCTGCGAACAGCCGAAGCGGAGAAGGCTGTCGGGACGAAAGCGCAGAACGAATTCAGGGAAGAGGATTTTGGAGAATTGAAGTAGAGAAGTTTTTCTGACCCTGGCTTTGCTGAGGGCACCACGTTATTCAGTCCTGCGTTAGCGGGACGGGGTGCAATACCAACTGCGTAAGCTTTTATCAAAGATCGCAGATGGCAAAAGACCCAATACAAGAAACAGCAGCCACCGGCAGGAGTGCCGGTGCCACATAAAACAGCCACAGCTAAACAGCCTAGCTGACGGCTCCTCAACCACAACGGGCGAAAACCGCGCGTGCGGAGACGCAGAGGCTGTGCCACATGAGTCTCAAAATCAAAAAGGACACGCTGGTGGTGGCCTTTATGTCTAGACTAATCGTCGAGAATGGCTAATCGCCCTAGAATTGTGGGTACGGCTACGCGGCTTTATCTTGTGAGCCACACAGTCCGCATCCGCCAATGACCTGGTCTTTGTGCTCCCGCAGTTTTTTCTGGAACTCATTCCACCGCCGGCCATAGCTGGCTTGCTGCGTTTCACCCCGTTCAGGCTGCAACTCTGCGTCCTGTTCTGTGGCATCCAGTTTATAGACGCGCGGTTCGCGCATGCTCTCCGGAATGGAACCAGGAGGAGCGCTGGTAAATTCGATTTCCGATCCGATGGGGCTCATGACCTCACGCTGTTCTTCATGCGGCGATGGCTCACGCTCATGTTGCAATGGCTGGCGAACGTCTTCTCGGCTTGCGATGGAGGGTTTCTGTGGCCGCAGGGTGGTAGAGCCAGCGCCTGAAGCAACGCCAAGATAGTCATCCTGCTTACCCATTTTTTGCGGCGTAAAGTCGCGGTCAAGACTGTCTTTTTCCTTTTGCGTCAGCGGACGGCCACCCGTCTGCTGCGCTGTCTCCTGGGAAGGCGGTGTAATGACGCGGCCTGTGTCTTTGTTATAGAGCACAGCGCCATCGTTCCAGCGCTGCTCGTTGTCTTTTTCAAAACTCGTCCACGTGGCCTCAGAGCTCAACATTTCGTCATGGAATTCTGGCAGCATGTGCAAACGCTCCTTGTCCAGTTCCGCATAGAATTTGTCTTCATGCTTTCCGTAAGGCCGAATGCGGCTGGCTGGCACCATGATGCGTTTACTGGAAAGCAGTCCGCCGGTCTTGAGAACGATATAACGGATTTCGCCGGTGGAATGATCGAAAATTACGTCGTCAATCTTGCCTAATTTCTCATCGTTCACGCCGTATATCTCTGCGCCGCGCAGATCATCGACATCAGACAATTTGTGCTCTCGAAGAATGCCGTAATGAGGCATAACATCTCCTTTTCCCAGGTGGGTTTTGTTATTGAGATGCCGGAGAGCAACGAGATGAGGTTCAAAAATCGGGAGCTGCTGACGGGCCGCGCAGAGTTTTAGAATCTTTCGCAAATTCGTTTGTAGGTAGTTGTCAAGTCTTCCGGAAGGACCCTGGTCTCGCCGATCGTGGTCATAAAATTTCCATCGGCAAACCAACGCGGCAGAACATGCATGTGAATGTGTCCAGCCACGCCGGCGCCAGCGGCTTTTCCCAGGTTCATTCCCAGATTGATGCCGTCAGGCCGGTAAGCGTCGCGTAAAACGCCCTCCAGTTTTTGGGCAAGGGCCATCATCTCCTGGGCTGCGGGTGGCGAAAGTTTCTGTAACTGGTCCACATGGTCATTGGGAACCACCATGACATGTCCGGAAGTGTAAGGAAAAGCGTTCAAAATGACGAAACAGTGGATGCCGCGGTGGACAATCAAAGTCTGTTCGTCATTGGCGGATTGTGCCGCTCGGCAAAAGACGCATTCCTGGGGGGTATGGGCAGTGCTGACATAGGCGAAACGCCAGGGCGTAAACAGGAAGTCCATTTGTAAGCAAGATATCAGACGGGACTAGGGTTCTAAGCCAATTTTCCCGCCTTTTGAAGTTTGACAGTGCCTTGGGCCGTTGCTATAGTCGAAAGAGTCTTATGGCCCTTTCAGGACTGCCATAAGATCCGGCCGCTGGTTTCGGAGCCTTCCGATAATACCGGAAGTAAAAGTGCCAGTGGGACTCGGGGTCCCGAGTCCGCCTTCAGCACTACTGCCTCTCATGTTGAGTTCCAGCTGTGTTCTAGGTCGGGCCTGTTGACGAAAAAAGGAATGCTGGTCGAGCACACAGCCCGTAGCGATCATGAAGCGCCCGCAGCTGAATCCAACAGCTCAACCGATTCCGCACAGTCCTACGAACAACATTCAACCACTATGTCTGGGAATCCGTCTCAAACTCAAACTCAATCGCCTGAGCAGCCCAGCGCGGGCATGACTCACAAAGAAGAAACGCACATGGAAGATTTCGCCGCAGCTCTCGAATCGTACACCCTTGAAACTGAGCCGGCGCCCAGCGAAGACAACGTCTTTAAGGGCACCGTGATCAAGATTACCGCTACCCATGTTGTTGTGGACATTGGCTTCAAGTCAGAAGGCCTGGTGCCGATCGCTGAAGTTACCGATGCTCACGGCAACATCAAGTTTGCGCCCGGCCAGGAAATTGAAGTGATGGTCCAGCGGGGCGAAAACGAAGAAGGCTCCGTTCTGCTTTCACACGAGCGGGCTGAGCGGGTCCGGGTTTGGGAAAACATCGAGAAGGCCTACCACTCCAAAGAAGCCGTAAAAGGCACAGTGGTGGAGCGGGTAAAGGGCGGCGTTTCCGTGGATATCGGCGTGAAAGCGTTTATGCCCGGATCACAGGTGGATGTCCATCCTGTACGCAATCTGGAAACGCTGAAAGGCCAGGAGATTGAAGTCCGCGTAATTAAGCTGAATAAAAAACGCGGCAACATCGTGGTTTCGCGCAAGGCCATCCTGGATGAAGAAATCGCCTCCAAGCGCGGCAAGACGCTGGAACATCTGGCGGAAGGCGCAATCCTGACGGGAACGGTCAAGAACCTTACCGACTACGGCGCGTTTGTTGATTTAGGCGGGATTGACGGCCTGTTGCACATCACAGATATGTCCTGGGGCCGCCTTACACATCCCCGCGACCTGGTGCATGTGAGTGACCAGATTCAGGTAAAAGTCCTGAAGTACGATCCTGAGAAGCTTCGCGTGTCACTGGGCTTTAAACAGCTCACGCCGGACCCGTGGCTTGACGCCGCAGAGCGTTATCCCATTGGCGCTCGCGTCAAAGGCCGCATTTTGAGCGTTACTGATTACGGCGCGTTTGTTGAGCTGGAACAGGGCATTGAAGGCTTAGTCCATGTAAGCGAGATGTCATGGTCCAAACGCATGAAACATCCTTCCAAGCTGGTGAACGTTGGCGATGAGATTGAATGCGTTGTGCTGAACGTGAACACCACGGAGCGCCGCATCTCCCTGGGCCTGAAGCAGCTTGAATCAAACCCCTGGGAACGCCTGCATGAGAAATATCCCATTGGCTCTACAGTGGAAGGCCGCGTGCGCAACTTGACTGACTTTGGCGCTTTCATTGAGATTTAAGACGGCATTGACGGCCTGGTCCACGTGAGCAATCTAAGCTGGACCAAGCGCGTCAAGCATCCCTCTGAAGTGCTGAAGAAAGGCGAAAAGGTAAAAGCTATCGTTCTTGGCATTGAGCCTGAGCAACGCCGGCTGTCCCTGGGAGTTAAGCAACTCCAGCCGGATGCCTGGGAAACTTTCTTCCAGACACATCGCATTGGCGACGTGGTCCATGGCAAGGTGCTTCGCCTGGCGCAGTTTGGCGCTTTTGTTGAGATTGCCGAAGGGGTTGAGGGCCTGTGCCACAACTCTGAAGCCACCGATGCAAATGGCACTCCCGTTAAGCTTGAAGCGGGCCAGGACCATGACTTCAAGATCATCAAGATGAATGCCGAAGAGAAGAAAGTCGGCCTGAGCGTACGGGCGGTTGGTGAAGAAGCCAGCCGGGCCGATGTGGAAGCGTATAAACACCCTGCATCCAGCGCTACCACCACTCTGGGCGACATCATTAACTGGAAACGGGCCGGCAACGACCAGGAATAACCTGAGGCCAACATTCAACGTCAAAAGAAAGGCCATCCGCACCGGATGGCCTTTTACTTTGCTGAAAGAATTATTTGTTGTGGATTCTCAGGTTGATGTTGACCTGTTTACGGCTGTCAAAACCGCTCAATGTCTTAACATCACTGCGCGCTCCCGCGCGCTCTGCGTAGACTTCATAATCCACGTTGGGGGCAAGAGCAGGGAAGTGATAATTGCCGTCAGAATCAGTGATGTAGGTTTTGATCGCCAGAGTCTTGGTATTTTTCAGATACACAACTGCT
Source organism: Acidobacteriaceae bacterium (assembly GCA_027307295.1). Classification (GTDB taxonomy): domain Bacteria; phylum Acidobacteriota; class Terriglobia; order Terriglobales; family Acidobacteriaceae; genus Angelobacter. The sequence goes on along the minus strand of DAHUXF010000039.1, from coordinate 2,747 downwards.
TTCCCGGCTGGTTCATCCTGGCCATCGACGACGTGACCTGTGAGCGTACGGGAATCGAAGTGGCCGCGCTGCGCCATGGCTGAGGTGCCAGCCAGAAGAATCATTGCGCTGCAAGACAGAATTATCGTGCTCAAGGCAATCAGCCTTTTCATCCTGATTCCACCTCCAGAAATGATTGCGCTACTCTGTTAGATGCACGCCAATATCCAGCCGCTCATCATGTTCCACGTGCACTTTTGTTTCTCCTCTAAGTCTCTTTTTTCTGGATAGTTGCGGCTTTCCATCGTCTCCCGCAGGGGCATAATCAGCGCGTCCCGTAACCAGGTATTCGGCGGGGCCTTGATGAACGCGTTGGGCAAACTCTCCCCGGTGGTCTGAGACCAGGTCCCAGCTGGGACGCTTCTTGCCCTGGGGATGGATCGTGATTTTTACACCGTAAAGTGGCCGATCATCAGGACCGTAAGCAGTGCCGAAGATAAGAGCGTATGTTTTTTCTTTTTTATTAGCCGGCTTTTGCTGGTCATCAGCCGACACCCAGCACGGGACCACGGCAAGAAGCACAACCACAGCCAATGCAATGGCCGTTCGCCGGAGCCAGCGGGCCTCAGTAGTCACTGTCCTCGTCTTCTTCGTCTACGTCTTCGTCGTCTTCGTCTTCATCCAGTTCATCCACCGGATTCAGTTCAAGCGGATGTTTGGTGACAACTTCAAAGTCGGAACCGCACTCCGGGCAAGAAACAATTTCGCCTTCGTCGATCTCTTCTTCATCCAGATCGAGGTCGGTTTCGCATTCCGGGCAAATCGCCATTTCGTTCCTCCTCACCGGCCGATACAAAGATTGGTCAGGCCTGTGTGATTATATTTAGAATCTCTGTGGATTGTCGTCAAGTTCTGAATCAAGCAAAAGGGGTGTGAATGTTCATCCACCGTTCTACAACAAAATTGACCCTGCATGTCATTGCACTGTTTGCGCTGATTGCATCTTTCGCTGGCGCACAAAAAAAAACTGCGCCCAAAAAAGCCGCTGGCGGGTCGGCCCCGGCTGAAAAGTCTGGTGGCAAACCAAAACGGGAACGCGATGCCGCCATTACTCAAATTATCAAAGAAGTCTCACCGCAGCGCATTCAGCAAAACATTGAGAAGCTGGTCAGCTTTGGCACCCGCGCAACGCTCTCTGTCAATAATCCTGATGCCGCGAACGCCACGCAAGGCATTGTGGCTGCCCGTAACTGGATCAAATCAGAATTTGAACACTATTCATCTGAATGCAACGGGTGCCTGGAAGTCAAGACCGACACGTTTATTGAGCAACCTAAAGCCCGCATTCCTGTAGCCACGGAGATCCAGAACGTATACGCAATCATGAAGGGCACTGATCCGGCGCAGGCCAAACGAATTTATCTGGTGACCGGCCATTACGATTCACGCAACTCTGAAACGCTGAACACCACCGCTGCCGCGCCTGGGGCCAATGACGATGGCAGCGGCACGGCCGTATCACTGGAATGCGCCCGCGTGATGAGCAAACATAAATTTGCCGCTACCATAATTTTTCTCACCGTAGCCGGCGAGGAACAAGGGCTCAACGGCAGCACGCATTTTGCCAAGCTGGCAAAAGAGCAGGGCTGGCAGCTTGAGGGTGTTTTGAACAATGACATTGTTGGGGGCAATCGTACCCCAGGCGACACGTTGCAGAACAATAGCTGGGTCAGGGTATTTTCCGAAGGAATCCCGGCAGCGGCCACTGAAGCTGACATCCGCCGTATACGTTCTGTGGGCGGCGAAAATGATTCGCCCTCGCGCGAACTGGCCCGTTATATCCATAGCGTGAGTGAAAGCTATGATTTTGGACAGTTTACGCCCAAGCTCATTTTCCGCCGGGACCGCTATCTGCGGGGTGGCGACCACAGCGCCTTCAATGACCAGGGCTTTGCCGCCGTTCGCTTTACTGAATATCGTGAAGATTTCAATCACCAGCACCAGAACGTGCGCACGGAAAACGGCATCGAATATGGTGATCTGCCGAAATTTGTTGACTTTGACTATGTCGCGAACGTGGCCCGGCTGAATGCTGCGACGCTGGCCTCCCTGGCGTCGTCGCCTGCTCTGCCCAGTGACGTTCATTTATTGACAAAGCAGCTGGAAAACAACTCCAAGATCGAATGGAAACCTGCGCCCGGAGCTGACGCATATGAAGTGCTGTGGCGGAAGACGACTGACCCGGATTTTTCAGACGAGAACTCTGTTCGGACCACTGAAACAAAAATTGATCTATCGGACTCCAAAGACAATGTGATTTTCGGAGTGCGATCCGTAGATGCCAAGGGACACCGCAGCCTCATCGTGATTCCTGAACCGGAAAGATAACAAACATGGCCAGAAATACTTCCGTCGTAGGTGGACTACCTCCTTTTCGCGGCATGCTGCGCAACATCGTGCTTGCCTCTACCGCGATCTATATCGCCCTGGTGTTACTGCAGGCATTTGCTCCGGATATCGCACAGAGCATTTACAACGCGGGCATTCTGTCTGCCGACCGCGTTCGCCATGGGCAAATATGGCGACTCTTGACCTATGCCTTGCTTGAAGATGACCCAAAAGACTTTGCATTTACGATGCTCTCCATTTATTTCATTGGCTCCGCAGTGCAGGAGCGAATCGGCTCAAGACCATGGATTGAGCTATACGTTAGTTCTGTGGTGTGTTCGGGACTTCTCGGCGTTGCTGTTTCCAGTTTGCTGCCCATC
>DAHUXF010000399.1 GCA_027307295.1 Acidobacteriaceae bacterium | reverse complement strand
AACATTGCCTGCTCGTCGTTGTGTTCCTTGGCCTGGCTGTACCGGCCTTTGCCGCCACCTGTGAAAGCCTGGCCTCGCTCAAGCTGCCGGACACAACGATTGTCTCTGCGCAGACCGTTGCTGCCGGAGCCTTTGTTCCCCCTGGCGAGAATGTTCCATCTTCGAGCTTTAAAAACCTGCCAGCATTCTGCCGGGTAATGGCGACCCTCCGCCCCGCCCCGGATTCTGATATTAAGGTTGAGGTTTGGCTGCCGCTTACCGGATGGAACGGCAAATATCGCGGCCAGGGCAACGGCGGCTTTGCGGGACAGATTATCTACTCCGGACTGGGCGTCGCCATTGCCCAGGGTTACGCCTCCGCCAGCACAGATACAGGACACGCCGCCACCCCGGTGCAAGCCGGTTGGGCCCTCGGCCATCCTGACAAGATTATTGATTTCGGCTATCGCGCCATTCATGAGATGACGGTGAAAGCCAAGGCCATCATTACTGCTTTTTATGGTGAAGCGCCTAAGCGATCGTATTTCTCAGCCTGCTCCAATGGCGGACGCCAGGGCCTGATGGAGGCGCAGCGCTTTCCTGAAGATTATGACGGCATTGTGGCTGGCGCGCCCGCCAATTACTGGACCAAAATTTTTGCTGCTTCCTTTATCTGGGACATACAGGCCACGCAGGGGAAACCAGACAGTTACATCGGGGCCAACAAGATTCCTGCTATCGCCGCGGCTGTGGCTGCCGCGTGCGACGCCAATGACGGCGTGAAGGATGGCGTGCTCAACGATCCGCGCGCGTGCCGCTTTGATCCACAGATGTTGCTGTGCAAATCCGCTGAAAGCGATAGCTGCCTGACTGCACCCCAGGTAGCGGCGCTCAAAAAGGTTTACGGCGGCCCGGTGGATGCGCGAGGCAAGCAGATATATCCAGGGTTTGAGCGGGGCGGGGAAGAGGGGCAGGGCGGCTGGGTAACCTGGATCGGGCAGGCTCCTGGCAAGGACCTGCAAACCGCATTTGCTTCCGGGTTCTTTACCAACATGATTTCATCCCCAGAACCCCTTGATCTTAAGACAATCAATGTGCAGGCCGCCGTCAAACTTGCCACGGAACAGCAGGGCCGCACGTTTAATGCTGACGATCCCAACTTAAAACAGTTTGCTGAGCGCGGCGGCAAGATCATTATTTATCACGGATGGAGTGATGCCGCGCTGCCGCCTCGTGGAGCCATCGACTATTACCACACCGTGGAAGCGGCCATGGGCGAGCCGGCAACGTCCTCTTTTCTGCGGCTCTATATGGCTCCCGGCGTGCAGCACTGCGCCGGCGGCCCAGGACCAAATTCCTTCGGCCAGTTCTCGCCCGCGGGCGACGCGCAGCATGATCTCTACGGAGCGCTGGAGCAGTGGGTGGAAAAAGGGCTGGCGCCGGACAGGATTATCGCGACGAAATATGTGGATGACGATCGCGCCAAAGGCATCAAGATGACGCGCCCCTTGTGCCCGTTTCCGCAAGCCGCAAAATACAAAGGCACAGGCGATACCAATGACGCAGCGAACTTTGTGTGCATTGCCGGCAGGCAATAAGCACATTCCCCATGCAAGCCAAGCTTTGTCCGTCGTTCTAAACCTGTGATCCGTCTCTCAGGAGGACCGTAGATGCGGCTATCTGGTTGTTCATGTATCCTTTCCAGAGTTTTCTTTCTAAACGCAGGCGAGGAGAATCAATGAGGGCAAGGAGCGTATCGGCCTTATGGGTCGTGTTGGGAATTTTAATGGCGGGGGCGGCAGGCTTGCTGAGCGGATGCGCCAGCAGCCACAAGGAATTCGCCTATACGGTGGGGCAGGGCACCAATGAGATCTTTGAGTTCCAGGCATTACGCGATGGCACTCTGACGCCCCTGGGCACGCCGAATTTTGCTGCCGGCTCCAATCCCACGGCACTGGCCGTGCACACCAACAACAACTTCATTTATATCGCCGATTTTGCCGGCAACAACATATTGCTGCTGGACATCAATCGCGGCAACGGCAATCTTTCCACGCCCACCAGCACCAGCATCGTGGTGCCTGTGACTCCGCCAAACGTTTTCAATACTGGCGCTGGCCCAATTTCAGTGGCCATGTCTGCTACATCGCCGTTCCTTTATGTCGCCAACCAGACTGAAGGCGACATCACCGGATTTACGGTTGATCCGGGCAGTGGCACGCTGGGGTTTATTCAGAATTTCCCGCTGACGGCGGGAGCGCATCCCCAGTCGCTGGTCATCTCGCCCAAAGGCGACTTCCTGTTTGTCGCCAATCCGGCGCAGGCCACGGTTGAGGTCTTTGCCATCAGTTCCAAAGGGCTGCTCACAGAGGTGGCAGGCTCTCCGTTTACCATGGGCACGGGCGCAACGCCGAATGCACTCGCGGTGGCCCCTTCCGGACGCTTTCTCTATGTGGCCGATAGCGCGCCTAACGCAGTGCTGTGATTCTCCGTACAGACGAACGGAACTCTCTCAGCGATCAGCGGTTCACCGTTTGCTGCGGGCGCAGTGCCCAGCGCGCTGGCCGTCGATCCTCAGGGAGCGTTGCTCTATGCCGCCAACACCGCATCGAACGACATTTCGGCTTACATCATTGACGCCTCTTCCGGCGCTCTGGGCGCGGTGAATGGATCGCCCTTTGCCACCGGCGGCATTGGTCCTTCTGCGCTGGCCGTGGACGCAACCACTACGGTGCTTTATGTCAGCGAGCAGGGCAGCCATGACATTGCCACCTTTGGAATCGTTTCCAGCGGAGCGCTCAAGCCGGTGACGGGTTCCCCATTCAGCGTGGCTACATCCGCGCAGGCCATCGCCCTGGTAAGGCCGTAAGCAGCAGACATATACCAGCAACAAACAGCGCAGCAGCAAGAACAGCAGCGCAAAGCGGCTTGGGTGCGTGATGGGTGCATTGTGCGCTGGCCTCGCGGCCATGCACTCCTGGTGCTTGTAAGCGCCATTTGGGCGTGTTAAACAAGCCGGTACGATGGAATCCGTCTACCATGACGAAACAGTTGTAAATGCGGCTGCAACTGAAGAGGCCTCCACGCCCCTGAGCCAGGTAAAGCTGCAATGGAACCAGCAGCCTGGATTTCTGCCGCTGCTCCGCCAGAAGAGCCTGATCAACCAGCATGCCGGCTTACTCTCTTATGCCAGAGCATCCGTGCTTCCTGGCTGGCTTTCGCCGGGCATGTTTGCGCTGCAAGGGCTGGTGCGAGTACCCGAGGGCGTCACACCCCTTCGCGATGAGCTCCGCAGGCCGACCCAACGCCGCCTCGGACGACGCGCCGACCTGGAGCTCCTGCTCGACCGCCTCGTAGTACGGCTCGAGCGCCTCCG
>DAHUXF010000398.1 GCA_027307295.1 Acidobacteriaceae bacterium | reverse complement strand
GGCTGGTGGTGCTGGTGGATGACTCCATCAGCGTGCGCAAGTTTGTGGGCCGCATGCTGGAAAAAGCCGGCTATCGCGTGAAGCTGGCAGCAGATGGACTTGAGGCCCTGGAGATTGTGACGCAAGCGCGCTGTGACCTGGTGGTGACGGACCTGGAGATGCCGCGGACCAATGGTTATGAATTGTTATCGCACCTGCGGCAGGACCCGCAGACGCGCGGCATTCCCGTGATGGTGGTGACCTCGCGCGCGGGAGCCAAGCATCGTGACCGGGCGATGAAAGAAGGCGCAGCCGCGTTCATGACCAAACCGGTGCAGGAAGACCAGTTTATTGCGGCGGTGGGAAATCTGATTGGATCGCCCTCAGGGCAGATGGCCGCTGCGGGAGTCTCAGAGAGTTACGCAAGATGACGCAGACAGGGAAAAAAATCCGGGTGCTGGTGGTCGACGATTCCGCCTTCATGCGCAAGGTGCTGCAAGGCATTGTGGCTTCTGACCCGCAGCTTGAAGTCTGTGGCGAAGCCCGCGACGGGCGCGATGCGGTCACGCAGACTGAGGTGCTGAAGCCGGACGTTATCAGCATGGACATCAACATGCCTCACATGGATGGGCTCCAGGCCACGGAGGTCATCATGTCCAGCAATCCGCGTCCCATCCTGATTGTGAGTTCCGAATCAAGAGAAGGCGCGGAGGTGACGCTCAAGGCCCTGGAGCTTGGCGCGATCGATTTTGTTCCCAAGCCCAGCGGCGGCGTTGACCTGGACATGAGTTCCGTCAAGGATGAACTGTGCCGCAAGCTGAAGATGGCAGCCAAAGTCCGCGTGGTGCGGACGGCCACGCGGTCAAAGCTGCAGCATGAGATTGCCGCTTCCTCACCGCGCGTGGAACCGGCATCCAAGAGCGGCGATCCCGCGCTGCAAGACGTGAAAGCCGCGGTTTCTGCGGCGGCGAAAGCGGCGGGCAAGTTTCCCATCATCGTGCTGGCGTCATCCACGGGCGGCCCGGCCACGCTGATGAAGTTCATTCCGTTCTTCCCCAAGGATTTTCCCGGTGCCGTGATCCTGGTGCAGCATATGCCGGGCAATTTCACGTCGCAGTTCAGCGCGCAGCTGGCGGAAGCTTCACAGATCAAAGTGAAGGAAGCGGAAGCCGGAGAAATCATTGTTCCAGGACAGCTTTATGTGTGTCCCGGCTCGCACCATCTGCGAGTTTCTCCTACCGGGCGGATTTCACTTGATGACGGGCCGCGCATTGGCGGCTACCGTCCCTGCGCCGACCTGACTTTTGAAAGCGCCGCTGAATATGCGGGGCCAATGACGATCGGCGTGATTCTTACGGGCATGGGCAATGATGGCGCAAAAGGCGTCCAGCTCATCCGGTCGGTAGGTGGGCATGTGATCGCGCAGGATGAAGCGACAGCGGTCATTTTCGGCATGCCGCAGGAAGCTATCAAGACCGGCGCAGTAGACCAGGTCTTGCCGATCGAGGCGATCTATAACGGAATTGAAAAGCGCGTGCTATACATGTTTGGCGCGGCCAAAGTGGGGGCGCTGTGAAGAATGCCCGCCAGGTCCCTGCGCAGGCCGCACCACTGGTGCGCGAAGACGTCATTGTCTTCTCCGTGGGGGAATATAAGTTCGCCATTGCCGCCAGCGTAGTGAAAGAAATTCGCGGCATGGAAGGGCTCACGCAGTTTACGCTCGGCGGCATCTCGGCAAAGATTTCCAAACTTGCTTTTACGCTGGAGCGCAACGGGACCACGTATTTTGTGGTGGACGCCGCGCGGCATTTTCAACTGTCCTCATCCCAGCCTTCTCGGGTCATGATTTTGCGCAACGGCGTGACCGCGCTGCTGGTGGACATAACGGACCGCATCCTGGAGATTACATCCCTGCATGCGCTGCCGCGCGCCTTCACGCACGATGAGCGGATATGGTATCGCGGACTGGCCGTGGTGAATGGCGCGGTGCTGCCCATCGTGAACCATAACGCTTTTTTGAACAAAGCTGAATATGACATTCTGAGCTCCGGCCTGGAACGTGTGCGCGGGATTGTGACGGTATGAGCGCCGAAGGCGGCAAATCGTACGTGCTGTTCCCATTGGGAGAAAAGCGTTTTGCCTTGCCTGCGGAATGCGTGACTGAGCTGGCGCGGCCAGACAGCCTGCAGACATTTCCGCACCGGACGCCGCTGTTGGCCGGGGTGCTGGTGCGGCGGGGAAGAATTGTGCCTGTGTGCGATGTGGCCCAGGTGCTGGTGGGCCCGGCTGCCCCGCCGAGAAAGTTTTATTTGATCGCGAACTGCAAAATCGGGCAACGCCAGGAGTTGACGGCGATTCCTGTTACCGGCGACTGTGAGCTGGCTACCGCCGCTCTTGTGCCGCTTACGGGAAAAGAACCGCATTATATCCAGGGCCTGCTCGATCTGGGCGGCGAGCCTGTGGCCATTGTGGCGCTGGAGATACTCATCTCCATGGAGGCGCCGGCATGAATCCAACCGTCTCCACTTCCGCCAAGATCCTGCTGATTGACGCCAATGTGTTCTTTGCCCGCCGCATCACGGATGCATTGAAGCAGGAAGGTTTTGAAGTGGTGCACAGCACGCAATCGGGTTATGCCCTGACCATGCTGGAATATGACACGCCGTCAGCCATTTTATGTTCCACCAGCCTGCGTGAAATCAGCGCGCATGATTTGCCGCCCATCATTCATGCCGATCCTAAGACCGCGCACATTCCGGTCATCGCGCTGGGCGATGGCGGGGACCAGGCCCTGATGGAGGCCTTTCGTTCCGGCTGCGCCGACTACGTGGACAAGAGGCTGGGGCCGGAACTGATTGCCACGCAGATCAAGACATTCCTGCGCAGCAAGACGGAAGGATTTCATCCGGTGCAGATGTTAAGCACATCTGATGAAGGACTGAGCGGCAGTCTCTCTCATCTGGACCTGCCCGGTGTTGTGCAGATGCTGGTGCATTCACGGCAGACTGGTTCGCTTTCGGTCAATGCCGGTTCCATTGATGGGATTCTTTTCTTTGAGAACGGGACCATCACGCATGCGGAGAGCGGCGACCTGATCGGTGATGATGCCGTCGTCCACATCGTGAAGTTCTGCAATGGCGTGGAAACAGGTTCATATAAATTTTTGCCGGGTGAAAGCGCGTCCACGCGGACGGTGCTCCGCTCGGCAACTGAGTTGATGCTTGAGGCCCTGCGCGAGCTGGATGAGTCAGCCGAGAGCAATCGCGATGGAGGTTTTTGATGAGCACGACGCCCACTGTCTACTTTATTGATGACAGTGCGACCATGCGCGAGGTGATCAAGATCGCCTTTCGCAAGGAGAACATCCATGTGATCAC
>DAHUXF010000397.1 GCA_027307295.1 Acidobacteriaceae bacterium | reverse complement strand
CAAGCCAGCTTTTGGCAACATGGCAATCACGGCACCAGGGAGCGGTATAGATCAGGAGTTTCATAAGTTTTGGCGAATTAGATGAAAAATACGGTAAAAAAGGTGCAGAACCGCACAAGTTCCAGCGATTCAAAATGATAGCAAAAAATCAATTCAAGCCTCTTGTAATTCCGCCTGACGCGGATTTTAGTCGGATCTGTTGGTCCGGTGCAGCGGCCCACTTATAGCCTCGCGAACAGTTCGATGTTGGCGACTCAATACGCCATCTCATGAATAGACGTCAAGTGTGGCTCCTGTTTGCCATTCTCGAGCAAGAAATAGCGGGGCATTTGCTCTCTTGGCAGGGCATGAGCCTCTCTGCGATGATTCTGGAAGCATTCAATATTCATGAGGAGGGGCTGTGCAGGAAACAGTGCAGCAATATATAGAACGTATTTTGAGTTATGCTGAGGGCAAAGACCCGCTGCGCATGCAGCAAGCTGCGCCGAAGAAACTGGCGGCCATGCTGAAAGGCAAGAACCGTAAACAACTGACACGCCGGCCAGCGCCGGACAAATGGTCCATTGCGGAAATTGTGGCCCATCTGGCAGACGCGGAAATTGCCATCGCATGGCGGCTGCGGCAGATCCTGAGCACGAATGCGGTTGCCATCCAGGCCTACGATCAGGAGAGCTGGGCCAGAACATTTAACTATGCCAAGCGTGATCCACGGGCATCTCTGGTGAACTTCACCACATTGCGGGAGGCCAACGTGGCCTTGCTGAAGTCCGTGCCGCGCAAGCTGTGGGAGAACTACGGCCTGCACCAGGAACGCGGCCAGGAAAGCATCAGCCATGTCGTCCGGATGGTGGCCGGGCACGATCTCAATCATTTGCAGCAGGTGGAGAACATCCTGAAGGCAAAACGCCGGGGAGCGGCGGCAGCAAAGTAGCAATTCCTGGCAGAAAATCAAAGGGCCGCCATCATTCCCTTATCCATTGGCGGCCCATTGGCGAATCAGCTATTTCTTTTCCGCAGGCTGGTCCTTGGGCTTGTTCGCCGGTTCATCCTTGGGTTTGTCTGCCGGCGCATCTTTGGCCTTAATGGAAATAAGCTCGACTTCAAAGATCAATGTGGCGTTGGGGCCAATGTCATTGCCTGCGCCCCGCGCGCCATAGGCCAGATCAGCCGGCACAAAGAGCTGCCACTTTGAGCCTACAGGCATCAGTTGCAGGGCTTCAGTCCATCCCTTGATCACGCCGCCCACCGGGAAAGTTGCCGGCTCGCCGCGCTTGTAAGAGCTGTCGAACTCCTCGCCATTGATCAGCGTGCCGCGATAGTTGCAGACCACGCTATCGCCCATATTGGGCTTGGGGCCGGTGCCCGCTGTAATAATCTTGTATTGCAAACCGCTGGGCAACGTAACCACGCCTTCCTTGGTTTTATTGGCCGTCAGGAAAGCTTCACCCTCTTTTTTATTGTTTTCTGCTGCCTGCTCCGCTTTGGCCTGCATCTTGGCCTGCATTTCCTTTTGCAGCTGCATCAGGGTGGCGCGGGCTTCATCTTCCGTCAGCAGCAGTTTGCCGCCGCCAAGAGCGTCTTTCATGCCTTGCAGAAGAGCGGCTGTATCCACATCAACTCCCTGGCGATGAAGGCCCATGCCCCAGTTCATACCAATGGCATAACTGGATTTTTCTTTTTGCGTGCTCAGGGTGGTAACGCTCTCGTCTTTTTTCGCGGCAGTTCCAGTCTTCGTCTGTGCAGACGGTGTTGTTTTCGCTGCCGGTGCAGCTTTGGTTTGTGCGGCTGGAGTCGCGGATTTAGTGGCGGAGGTTTGCGCCATAGCGTTCCCCAGCAACACCACGCCTGCGACCACAAAGGTTTGGACCACGTGCAAAGGTTTTGTCATGCCCTCTATTCTCACATTGCCGGGAAATGCTGGCAAATTGAGGATTTCCACGGCCCCACTCCCCCTGCGAAGCCAGGCCGCTGGGTTAGAATGCCGTGGATACCCCGAACCCCGAAAATATGAGCATCTCTCCCATCCTGACCGCAATTGCAATTTGCGCGGCAGTCATTTTATTTTTGGGGCTCCTCGCCTATAACGGCCTGATAAAGATGCGCAACGCGGTGCGCAGCGGCTGGTCAGACATTGACGTGCAGCTCACGCGCCGGCATGACCTGGTGCCAAACCTGGTTGAGTCCGTGCGCGGATACATGGACCATGAACGCGAAATCCTGGAAGCCGTGACGCTCGCTCGCAGTCAGGCGGTCTCGGCCTCCCGCGCTGCTCTGCCAACCCGCGCGCTGGCGGAAATAGCGCTTACCGGCGCGGTGAAGAATCTTTTTGCTGTGGCCGAACGCTACCCGGCGCTCCAGGCGTCACAGCAGTTCCTGCTGCTGCAAGAGCAGCTCACCTCCACGGAGAACCGTATCGCCTTTGCCCGCCAGCATTACAACGAATGCGTGCGCCGGTATAACACTTCATTGGCAGAGTTTCCGCGCAACCTGCTGGCAGGCGCCATGGGATTCACCGTGGCAGCCCTGTTTAGCGCCGATGCGGCAGACCGGGCTGTGAACAACATTCATTGAACTCTTTCTTACAAACTTCAGGTAAACGCATTTCATCTACAGTGCAGTGATGCACTCAAGACGGTGATTGTGGGTTGTGCATTTCACGTGCGCGCACCACAAAGCGCGCGAACTCCAGGCGCAAGCCGCAATCGGCGCACGCTTGTCCCATCCGCAGGGACGGTTGATTGACCTCGCAAACCATCTTTAAATTGTTGAAATCAATCTTGGTGTGCCGGGGCAATCCAAAGAATTCCGGATTATAGGCATTGAAGTCATCGCTGCAGAAGTCGCACAGCGTAAGCTCCAGGCCGGGAAAGATTTCATACACGGCATAGGTATGGTCTCCTTGCCGGAAATGTTCCAGTTCTTCAGGATTTTCACCGCAATCGTAGCAGGGGGCCATTTCACGGGTTTCAAGAGGTCCGAAGCAGACGGGGCAGTTTGTCTCTGGCATTGGCGCTTCCTTTAAAGCCTCTTTAGTGCCTGCCGCAAATCATCCATCAGATCGTCAGGATGTTCCAGACCAATCGAGAGCCGCAACAGATTGGCCGGACTGCGCGTGGCAGCGCCTTCCACTGATGCGCGATGCTCGATCAAACTATGCGTGCTTCCCAGACTGGTGGCATGGCTGAAAAGTTTTAGTCCGGCAACAAACTGGAACGCTTCCGCCTGCCCGCCCTTGACCTGCATGGACATCATGCCGCCAAACCCGGACATTTGCGAAGCCGCAATCTTGTGTCCCGGATGCGAAGCCAGTCCCGGATAATGGACTGCTTCAATTCCCGGCTGCGTCGTCAGGAACTCA
>DAHUXF010000396.1 GCA_027307295.1 Acidobacteriaceae bacterium | reverse complement strand
TCCTGGCCCAGCTTTGTCAAATCTCCTGAGGACCAGACACCACGGCGAAGTGGATAGATCGAATCATTCATCGGACGGTTGCTGACGAGATGATGGTGGTATGCCGCAAGTCCCACCGCCATAGCAGGAAAGTCGTAACCGCAGTAGTAAGGAACGGCGCATGTTGCATCCAGCCTTGGATTGAGTTCCAGCAGGGATACGGTACCGCGCGCCTCATCCACAAGAAATTGCACGCAGCCCGGCCCTGAGTAACGCAGCTCCCTGATGAGATTGGCGGCGTGGTTTCTCAGCGCAGCCGTCGGAGGAACCGAGTCACCATCCACTCCAAAGCCCGTGTAGTCTGGCCGGTCAGTACGCAGCACGCGCTGCTCAAAGTAGGCGAGGATCTCCCCCTGGTCGGCGAGGAAATGGCAGTTGTGGCGAAGGCCGTTTGCGAACTTCTGGACGATGAGTGAAGCATGCCCCTGCGGCCACGACGGAAGTTTGCGCGGGAGTTCATCGCGTTTGTGCAAAATAATCGCTTTCTGGTCCTGAAAATCAGCCAGCGAACCAATAGGCTTAACCACGCAAGGAAAACCAATGCACTCGGCTCGTGCGATCAGCTCTGGGAGTGACTTGGCCAGGTGAAGTTCTGCCACCGGAAGCCCGAGCCTGATTGCCAGTTCGTAAAAGCTAACTTTGTTGAGACAGGTGAGAACCGTGGCAGGATCGGGCATTACAACTATGGCCGCCGGAGGCAGCTCAGGGACGTTGTGTGCCAATAAAGACAGCTCCCTTTCCCCGACCGGGAGGATGAAGAAAGGAGCATGGCGCGATTTTGCGAAAGCTGAAAGCGCCGTCAGGAACTCCTCGCCATGGCAATCTATGTCGGGGTGCTTCCAGGTTTCCTCGATGTAACGCGAATACTGCGTGAACACGGGAGCTTCAGACCGTCCGCCAATCACCCTGTAGTTGGCCCGAGCGAGCGAACGAATCACGGTCAGAGTCTGCCGGTAATTGCCGATAACTAATACTTCAAATTGGGAGGTCACCCCGCTTGCTCTTCCCCCTAAAGCAGGCGTATCTGCCGCCGCTATGTATGTGAAATAGGTGTAATCATATTAGACCATTGTTCTTTCGAGTTATCCGAGGGAATTTAAGGATATTAATCACCGGTGCCGTGGTCACCTTTATTCGCGGCTTGCTTTGGAGATTTTCTTAGCGTGCAGGCCAAGATTCGGCCTGATGCACTGACGCGCATCATACGTGACCCGTGGCTTCGAATCGAGAGACTTGAGATGCTTGGTACGATGTGGTTTCAAGCAGTCCACTCATCCGAAGAGCCAGGTTGCAAAGACGGAATAGCGGCATCTGCGAACGCCTTACCGCTATCCTTTGGAAATATCTTGTGGTAATGCCATCCCCAGATAGTTCTGGGAAGGAAGACCGAAAGCGTCTGCGACACGGTTGAAAAAGGCAAAGATGGCAATGATGTAGACCGCTTCCGAAATCTGGTCATCATTCCAGCCGCTGTCACGCAACTTCTGAACATCCCCGGCTGTGGAGCGATACGCGGCTTCGGTAATCAACTTCGCATAATCCATCAGCGCACGCTCGGCTGGCGTTAATCCGGCTTCGTCGATCCTGCCTTCATAAATGGCAGTAACGCATTCGTCATTGGCTCCCTGAACACGCAGGCAGTATGAATGGCTGTCCAGTCAATAGGGACAGCGGTTGAGGAAGGAGACATAACTGGCGATCATCTCTTTATGACGGCGGGACAGGTGGCCGTCAGAAAAATGGATCTTGAGCGCGAGATCCATCAGGCCGGTCAGGAAATCGGGGCGCGCACCAAAACATTTAATAATGCCTGGGACCAAGCCTGTTGTGGCACGGATGAACTTGTAAGCTCGTCCCAGATCCCCGGTGGCCTCATGTTCTTCAATAATCCTGATCTTGGCCTTGATTGCAACGGGTTCTGTGTCCCTTATTTCGGCAATACGTCGATCGTTGGCATCCACAGTGCCACCCCCGTGTCGCGCCAGTTCAAATGACTAAGCGTAGCGGCGTTATCAACGTGTTATAGCTCCAGCTACTTCCGGGTCACAATCATAGAAAAGTACTAGCTCGTAAGACCGCGAGCTACTGCTTGCCCGGAGGTCCAATGTCGTCAACGAGAGGAACGCAGCGAATATGGACCCAAGGCTAGTGTTTTTCTGTGATTGCGGTGTGAAAACGCCGCCATTATAAGCATCGTTAGAACCAAGATAACGCATTCGTAATAGGGGTGCTGCGGCACTCATTGAGACGGCAGGGGCTATGAAAGAGCAAGAACAACAAATGACAGAAGCCGAAAATAACAAACAACCCGAGAGCAAAACCAAGATTCGGATCATTGAAGAGCATGAGGCGGCTGGCGATCTGGGACGGGCCTATAATTTTGTCCGTGCTACCGCGGGTCAGGTGCCAGGCATTCTCAAATGTTTTGGTGCGCGGCCCGATTTTTTGATGGGGTTGGTAGATCTCGCCTATAAGATCCATTTTACTGACGGCCATATTTCACGCCTTCATAAGGAGATGATCGCCAGCTATGTCTCCTATCTGAACCAATGCCTTTATGGCGTGGACAGCCAGTCCTATTTCCTGCTCCTGGCGGGAGCCAATGAGCAATGTGTCGCGGCCATCTCTGAAGGCCGGATTGACGAAGCCGGATTAACGCCAGCCGAACGCGCGCTCATGGAATATACAAGACGAGTCACCGAAGCCGCATATCGCACAACAGAAGAGGACGTCCAGAAGTTGCGTGACAGCGGCTGGAATGACGACCAGATTTCGGAGGCCGTCTATACCATGGGAATGTTTGCCTTTTTCAACCGCGTGGCTGATGCCTTTGGCATTCCTTCCCAAAATTATTTAGCCAATTTACCAAAAGATGGTAAATGAGCGCGGACAGGGCCCCAACAGCAACGGGGGCCCCGCCATCGCCATGTCCGTACAACTGTGGCTCATTGGCAGCGGCTGACCGTTGAATTGCCGTGCAATACGCAATTCCTCTCGTCAGATTGCTTTAAGCAACTGCCAAACTCAACCTATCGTCATCCATTCCCGCGAACCAGCACTATCTCTCTGAATGCTTGTGAAACAGCTTGCGCTGGATGTCCGGCCAGAATTCATCGGCCAACCCGCCTATGGCTCCATAACCCAATGAAATTGCCGACCGGCTCATGGTTAGACCGAAGCCACGGTCTGTCCTGGGATAGTAAACGTTCGAAAATCCTCCCGAAGAGAAGGCTCCCAGCACGTTGGACCAGTTGAAGGACCGGCCTCCTTTGTCCGTGTGGCAGGTGAACTCCTGCGCAAACGAATACAGGAACCGATGCCTGA
>DAHUXF010000395.1 GCA_027307295.1 Acidobacteriaceae bacterium | reverse complement strand
TGCGTTGATCTGGACTATTGCGCTGGCATCGTCTTGATTTTGTACCAGCAGCTTGCGTTGGTCCTGGTCAATGGATGCAAGACGCTTTTCCGATTCAATGGCGATCTGTGCATAGGCCCGTTGCCACGGTGGAACGGAAGCCAGTGCAACAGCATCCTCTGCATCCTTCCTCTCTTCGGCGAGCTTCTGTATCAACGTGGTCCGCTGCTCCTGTTTTGCCTTTTCCTGCTGCGCAGTCTGTTCATCGTTTTTGAGGATATCCGCATTGGCCTGCACGTTGATCGCGACAATACGCCTGAGATATTGGCCGACATCGATCTCATGCTTGGCATAGAGAGCGATGACTTCGCTGAGATGCTCTTTCTTATGTGACAGAATAAGATCATCACCGGTAAGGCTGGCGTCATGCGCGGCCCTCTCCATGGCTTCAGTCGCATGCTCGGCAGCCTCATTCATCTGCGCAATTTTGTTCGTGGTCTCCTGATGAATCCGTGCAATCTCAGCCTGGTATTTTGCGGTCCGCTCGACTTCTGCCTCACTCAGCCCGAGTTTCTCCACCATCTCCGCGCGGGTTTCTTTGATATGGTCCGCTTCTTCCAGTCTGATTTTTGCGATGCCCTGCAGTGCGTTTTCCGCGACCTGGTCTTGAATCTTCATGGTCTCCATGGCCAGCGACTTGCGCAGTTCCATGACGGTATTGTTGTATTCGGCTTCTGATTTTACATTTTCTAGCGCTGCCTGCTCAGGATTCTGTGTCCTGGTAGAAATAAAGGTATTGCTGCTCAAAAAATCTTTGCGCTTCTGCGCGGCCAGCGCAAAACCATGGAGGCCCGCTTCATTCTTGAGAGCGGTGGCTTCGTCACTGGTTTTGTTTCGCTCCCTCCCCAGTTCCGTCATCTTCTCCAGTATCTTGAGGCGCTCATTCTCCATGACGATGGAGTCAGCCGTTGACTTGGCGCTTGCTAACTGGTTCGCCAATCCAGTGCCGAAGAGCGCAACCAGTTTGCCCTGCAGCGTTGTCTGCGTGGCCATCGCTTCGCTGGTCGACGTCTCAAGCGTTGCCGCGCGGTTGAGTATCGCGACTCGTGAAACCAGCAACGCATTATTTGCCTTCGCCTGGTCCAGCGTTTTTGGACTGAAGAAAGCTTCCTGGCTGGCTTTGATGGTCTCTTCTCGTACTTTCTTCACCTCTTCCGTGTAACCGCCAAGATTGCTGGTGATCTCTATGATCTTCTCATTGAGCACTCCAAAGGCTGCTACGCCTGCTGCAAACACCGATGCATTGAACAGCCCAGCCATCAGCGGACCAAGGAGCTGACTGCGAGAGATTACGGTCTCCAATGCCCTGGGCATCTCAATGCCGGTAGTGCGCACAAAGAGCTGGCCGGCGATATGTGCGCGGCGCTCGGCAGACTCAATGCCATTAAATGCCGCCTCGGCCTTTTTGCCTTCTGCCTGCGCCGTAGCGCCAAGTCCGGCGATGGCTTTGCCGTGCGCGTTGATCGTGGCGATGCCGCTGGGATCAACCTCGATCTTCAGTTGTACTGCAGTCGCCATTTCAGAACTCCCTCATACAGCTTTCACAGCGCCGCGCCCGGACGCTTGCGCGTGGTGTTCCGCAGTTGCCGCACGCCGGATGCTCACGGTCAAATTCGTGCCGGGCCTGCTGGACCGCGCGAAGTCCGTCCGCTTCATCCGCATTGAGAGCAAAGTTGCAGCCTGCTTCCATCTGACCTTCCAGCCACAGCAGATACATAAGAAACTCGTAATAGCCGGGCGAAAGCTTCCTCTCGGGAATGATTTTCACAATCTGCTCAAGGTCATCCGGACGGATGTTCTGGATTCTGCGCTCAATGCTTTTGCTTTGCAGCGAAAGCTCAAACACCTCCAGAGCAGCCATCCGGATGCCTTCAGCGTCCTGTGAGACCAGGATCATGCGGCCTCGCCTGGCTGCGCCTGCGCGTTCGCGGAGCGGATGCCGACGAACAGTTGCTCGACGGCTTTCACTTTGTGGTAGCCGTCCATCTCGCGGCGTATCTCAGCCGCATCCTGGAGCGGACGTCCGCTCACACCATAGCCCTCCACTTCGAGAATGAGAAGATCGTAAAGCTCAAACAGCACACGATGCCGGAGCGCATGCTCTGTGGTGCCATTGCGCGATCCGCCCACCACTCGGCTGGTGCTTCCGGCACGATAGAAACGGCGTTTGTGCTCCGCCGTGGGCGCGCTAAAGCGATGGATCAAGCCTTGAAACTGCGTGGTCTCCGCGCCTGGATTGGTCACGGACCATACCGCATCCAGCAAGACCTCAATGCGCTCGGGATCGAACGGCTGGTCTGATTCGCGCTCCGATGGCACCACGGCGCGCAGCGTCCATGAAACAACGTTTGCGTGCCTGGGTAATATTTTTGACTGCCAGCCCGGACGCGAAGTGAAGTCGCCGCGATATCCCTTCACGGATTGCAGCTTCGATTCAAAAAGCTCAATGCCGGCAGTCTCCAGGTCCAGTACCGTCTCTTCCGCTTTGTCAACGTTGCGGCTGGTGAAGCGGATGCCGCTGAAATATTTTTCCCAGTCACTCTGCAGGATGCGCGAGAACTTGAAGGTGTAGGTGAACTTGCCGTCCACCAGGGCGATGACGCGCGGCTCGTCGAGCATCAGCAGGTTGCTTGTGAGTGTGGTAGTGGATTGCGCTTCCGCTTCCATAGGGTTTCTCTCCTTGCGATTTGAAATATGAAGTGTTGTTATCCGTGAACGTTCTGGCGAGGTCCGCGAAGCGGTGCGTCCCTCAAGAGCGGCGAAGCGGTGCTGCTCTCATCAGCGAAGCGGTGCTGATGTCTTACGAGAAATCCTGCCCGGTAATCTTAAAACCTTTTCTATATTTTCCGGACTCCAGTTTGCGTAATAATCGGTGTTTGCGTGAAGTTTTTCACTGGCCTCATTTAACTCGCCTAGTTTCTGCACCAGGAACAGAACATACTTCCCATTGCCGGTGCGGACGCCACGGATGGTGAAATCGTCGTCAGGGTGGTCCAACAGGACAATGAGATCAAGCGGATTCAGCCTTTCATTCAACTCTTGGGCAACTTCTTGTGATTCTTGCAATGACGGTCGAGCTAACGCGCAAAACACCACGATCTGTTGCTTATCGTCCCATTGCATCGTCGCGTCAAGTATGCTTTGCTTGTAATTCGCAATCTCGACAGCGTGTATGGCCATTGCATCGGAAGCAACAACGCCTCTGGCGAATGGACACGGCGCGAAACCGCCAAGTTCTGCGCGTGGCACCTGAACGGATGTCAGTATCCACTGCATGATATGACACCTGGCGGTTTCGGAAGCGTTCTGCAAAGTTAGGCTCCC